>JADFMW010000120.1 GCA_022563655.1 Pseudomonadota bacterium | reverse complement strand
CGACGCGCCGCCCGACGCCGCCTGGCGGTGCGAGAAGTGCGGTGCGGCGGCGGCCGAGTGGAGCGCCCGCTGCGCCGCCTGCGGAGCGTTCGACGGACTGGCGTGGCGGGCGCCGCCGGCGCCCGCCGTGGTCGTTGACGCAGCAATGGCGCAAGAGTAGGGTTTTGCCCGCGCCGAAGTAGCTCAGTGGTAGAGCAACTGATTCGTAATCAGTAGGCCCGCGGTTCGAATCCGCGCTTCGGCACCAGCAATATCAAAGACTTACGAGGGCGCGATATCTTGTCAGGCGGTGGCGGGTAGGGAATGGGGTAGGGAAACGCCCATTTCTCGATAACCTTGCGCTTGCTGCGCATGCCGAGCCCGCCGCGTGGCACAGCGCCACGCCCGGCAGGAAATGGACGATTAGACGCCCCCCATCAGGTGTGCTGCACACGACGGGTTCCGGTCTCTCTGATTACAGTCGGAGGCAGGTTGGGCACACCCCCCGGTGGGGCATGGGCGCGCAGGGGTCCCACGCTGACACAGCCGAAAACAAATAGGGGGTGCTGGTGTGGCTCGGTCGTTCTCGATAAACTACGCGCCAGACGCGCCGATTTGGGATGGTGGGAAACGTGCGCGATAACAAGAACATAGCTATCGCCGTTCTGTTGGTCGTCGCGGTTGCACTGGGCGGCTGGCTCTTCTTCGAACGGCAGCAACGCGGACGGATCGAAGCCGAGAAGGCCCTGGCGCAGAAGGCGGCGGCGGAGGACGTCGCTCGAGAAGAGATCATCCTGAAGCTGTGGTCGCGCTCGGACCGGTCGGGTCCGCTTCGCGGCGGCAACATCGTCGCCGCGACCGAACTGCTCAATAAGCAGTTCGGAGCCGCCGGGCTCGACATGCGGGTCAAGGTCGAGGTGTTCGAGAACCCCGCCAAGGGCTACGACCTGGACGCGCAGCAATTGCTCAGGGCGTTTGGCGTCGGCAAGGGCCCCGACCTTTACGTCGCGGCCCACGAGTGGGTCGGCGAGTTTGCCGCCAAAGGGTACGCGATGAATATGGAGGACCACATCGCGCAATACCCGGAGTTCTATTCCGACATCATCCCGGTGCTGTGGGAATCGACCAAGTACAAGGGCCAGCGCTACGCCATACCGCAGGACACCGAGGTTCGCATGTTCTTCTACAACAAGGGCATGCTGCGCAAGCTCGGCAAGTCTGACGAATTCATCGATGGCCTCCCCGGGTTGGTGGAACAGGGCGAGTTCACGATCTGGGACCTCTCCAATCTGGCCAAGGAGGTGGTCGATGCGGGCATCGCCAAGTACGGCATGCTTCACCGCCCCGATGTCGGGCCTGACTACCTCATGACCTTCGCCGCCTTCGGCGCCGAGTTTCATGATCCCGACAGTGGCAAGCTGGTGCTGACCAAGGGGCCTGTCGAGGAGGCCCTAAAGTGGTATGCCTGGAACGTCGAGAACGGGGTCACTCCCGGCAATATGACCTCGTTTTCCTGGGATGCGTTGCATTACTCGTTCGTCGAGGCCAGGGAAGCGTTCATCGAACACCACGGGATCTGGGATCTCGCCCGGCAGTTCAAGGCCGGCTGGCCGCAGGACCCCGATGCGTACTTCAAGGAGATCGGCTGGCTCCATGCGCCTCCAGCGGAGAAAGGCGGCGAAGCGAAGAACCTGTCGCACCCCATCGTGTACGTGGTCAACCCGGCTTCGCCGCACAAGGACCTTGCGGCGCTGGTCGTCGCGTTGGCCACCCAGTCGTACTTCAACGTCCAGCATGCGGTCGGCACCTCGCACATCGCGATCAACTACGGCGAGACGTCGATGCCGGCCTATCAGGAGGCGTGGCACCTGGTGGCCGCCACGCCGATGCTCGCACGGTCGACGTTCATGCCCAACCACCCGAAGTTCGGGCGCTACAACGGCATCCTGTTCAAGGGCTTGCAGGGCGTCGAAACCGGCCGCCTGAGCCCGGCGGACGCCGTCGAGTTCATCGTCGACGAAATGCAGGGCCAGCTCGGCGACGACGTGATCATCAGGTAGATGCCAACTCGAGGGGGCCATAGGCCCGCCTTACTCCTCGCGGCCAGCGGATGGTCCTGATGGTGAGCGGATAGGCGTCATGGCCGGCAATATCAGAGCGACGCAGGCGCGGCAGAGGGCGAACTTCGTCATCTTCCTGGGCCCCGCCATTCTCCTGCTCTTCCTGTTCTACGTGGCGCCGGTGATCGTCAATATCTTCATCGCGTTCACCGACATGGGGAGCGATCTGAAGTGGACGGAGATCAGCACCGAGAACTTCGAACGAATGGCGCGCAAGGACCGGATTCTGACGCACACGGTGATTCCCGTTACCTTCTTTTTCGTCCTGGGCACGCTCGCCGTCTTTAACGTCACGTTCGGTCTGATCCTGGCGCTCGTCACCACCTCGGTGCAGGCGCGATCGGGCGCCTTCTTCCGCGCCATCTGGCTGCTGCCGCGGATGAGCCCCTCGGTGGTCTACGCGCTGCTTTGGGCCTGGGTCATTACGCCGACCGATTACGGTCTGTTGAACCAGGTCGCGAACGGTCTGTTCGGCCTGCCGCTGACCGATCTGATGGGCAACAACCCGGTATTCTTGATCATTCTCGTCAATGGTTTCATCGGCGCCTCGCTGGGCATGATCATCTTGACCTCGGCGATCCGATCGATCCCTGAGCACCTGTTTCACGCGGCCCGAGTGGACGGCGCCGGCGGCTGGTCGATCGTGCGCCACATCACCCTGCCGGCCATCCGCTGGCCCTTGAGCTTTATTACGGTGTACCAGACGCTCTCGTTGCTGGTGAGCTTCGAATACATTTGGCTGGTGACCGACGGCGGTCCTTTCTACGACACTACGGTCTACGCCCTGTACGTCTACAAACGGGCCTTCTTTGACGGCCAGTACGGGTACGGCGCCGCGATGGCGCTCGTGCTCGTGATCGTCGGCATCGTCGTGGCGCTGATGCTTTGGCGGTTCCTCGATATGCAGCGGCTCATGCAGGAGCCCAGGATAGAGGTGAATTGAGATGGCCGCCGACTCGGTCGCCGCGGTGGGGCAGCCGGTCATCGAGTGGGACACGCTCGCGGCGCGGGCCAGGTCGCGGCGGCGGTGGACGATGACGGCGCTTTACGCGTTTCTGATCGTGGTGTCGGTCCCGATCCTGATTCCTTACCTCTGGATGTTCACCATATCGATCTCGGCGACCACGGGCGGCACCGACACGTTCGTGCTGTGGCGCGCGGTGGCGATCCTTGGCCCGGCGGTGTTCGCGTTCTGGCCGTTACAGGCGATCTTCGAGGATGGCAAGGCCCTGCAACGAGCCCGACTGGTGCTGGTCGCCGTCGCCCTGATCGCGCTCGCCATCTTCGTCGCGCCCCACCTCCACGAGCACAATTTCCGGTTCATGTGGAACCGCAACTTCGTCGACGAGCTGCGCGGCTACGGCGGCGAGCTGATTCAGCAATTCCCGTCGGTCTGGGTGGCGTTCGCAAACTCGCTGCTTCTGGCCGGCGCGGTGATGCTCATCGTGGTCACGGTAGCGACCCTTGCCGGTTACTACATCTCGCGTTTCGCCTTTGCCGGGCGCTCGACGTTCCTGCGCTCGCTCCTGGTGCTGCACGCGTTTCCGGCGATGACGCTGATCATTCCGATCTTCCTGATTCTCTTCGCGGTCTCGGAATACGGGTGGATTCTCGGCGAGATCATCGGCCTCGGCACGATCGGCGGCGTCGTGCTGGTGATTTGCACCATCGAGCTGCCGTTTGCCATCTTCATCATGAAAGGCTTTTTCGACGCGGTTCCCTGGGAGATCGAGATGAGCGCCCTGGCCGACGGCGCGTCGCGGCGTCAGGCCTTCGTGAGGGTGGTGCTGCCGCAGGTAAAGGTGGGCATGTTCGCCATCGGCATCTTCGCCTTCATCAGGGGCTGGGAGGAGTACGTCTTCGTGCGCACATTGCTGCAGTTCGAGAAATCCAACTGGGTGATGAGCCTCTACCTGTTCTGGGTGGCCGACGACATAATGGGCGTCGATTACGGCATGGTGGCTGCGGTCGGCGTGCTCTACGTCGTGCCCGGCCTGCTGCTCTACGTCTTCACCCAGAAGTTCCTCGTGCAGATGACGCTTGGCGGGATAAAGGGCTAGCGATGGCGCGCGTCGAGCTCAATAACGTACGCAAGGCGTGGGGCGAAACCGTCGCCGTCGACGATTTGACCCTGACCATCGAACACGGCGAATTGGTCTCGATTCTGGGTCCGTCGGGCTGCGGCAAGTCGACGATCCTGTTGATGCTCGCCGGAATCTACGCGCCGACCGAGGGGGAACTCCGCTTCGACGGTCAGGTGGTCAACGAGGTCGAAGCGAAAGACCGCAACGTCGGCATCGTGTTCCAGTCTTACGCCCTGTATCCGCACATGAGTGTGCGCCAGAACATCATGTTCCCCATGCGCTTCAAGCAGGTGCCCGCAAACGAGGCCAGCCGGCTCGTCGAGGAAGCCGCCGATCTGGTGCGGGTCGGCGACCTGTTGGAGCGCCGGCCGAGCCAGCTCTCCGGCGGCCAGCAGCAGCGCGTGGCGCTGGCCCGCGCGCTGGTCAAGGAGCCGCAGCTCCTCTTGCTCGACGAGCCATTGAGCAACCTCGACGCCACGCTGCGCATGACGATGCGCTCGGAGATCAAGTCGCTGCAAGCGAAGCTGGGGATCACCACCATTCTCGTTACGCACGACCAGCTCGAGGCGACCACCATGGCCGACCGCATCGTTTGCATGAAGGCCGGTCGGATCGAGCAGGTGGGCACCCCCGACGACCTGTACTCGCGTCCATCGAGCCTCTTTGTCGCCGGGTTCATCGGCGCCCCGCCCATCAACCTTCTGCCCGGCAAGGCGGTCGACGGAAAGCTAAACGTCAACGATTTCTCCTTGACGTGCGAGGGCGCCGCCGCCGGCGATGTCACGGTGGGCATCCGCCCCGAGAGAATCTCGTTCGCCGAGGGCGGCATTCCGGGGACGATCGACCAGACCGAGCCCATGGGTCGCGAGACGCTCTATGTGGTGAGCTGCCCGCTTGGCAGCATCAGGGTGTTGGAGGCGGGGTCGAAGGCTCATCGTCGGATCGGCGAGGCCGTCGCGATCTCCTTCGATCCGAGCGACACACTGGTTTACGACAGCCGCACGGAAGCGCTGCTCGGAGACGTGCGCGCCCGCGCTCCGAGCTAGGTGTCGTTGCTATGAAGGTTGTTCATCCGAGGGCTGGGTGTGAGGCTGTGGTTGCGACACGCAACAGTCTTACCCAGCAGCCTCGGATGAACGTCCACAAGCATGCACGGATGACGGTCCACGGTCGATACCTTATGGTTTGCCGGGTAAGGCGGGAGGGCTTGTGGGCGCCCAACACAAAACCCGTCGCAGATCGACGACGGGTTAAAAGCCCAGGACCATGGCGTCGATTGCGACACCATCCACCGTTGGCGCAAGCGGCTCAATAAGTTTCGCCGGCAGATGGGTGGAAAAATTTTCCACCCTTGAGAGCGAGCAGGCAGTCGACTAATGCGGAAAATTTTCCGCATTTGCGTGTGCTGGTCTGGGCTGTCGTGCCGGGGCGCTGTCGAGCGCACGGACAGGCTCGACGAAAAGCGGTCGGATTCGCCCTGAGATGCCCTGTGTGCTTCCTTCGTCGGCAACTGGGAGGAGCCATCTGGGAAATCCTGGGTAAGGTCGCTGCGCTCCTCGGCATCAAGATATGGTTACCCAAATGAAAGATGGTTCCCTTGCCGCTTTCCACGATTTCAGCCCACCACAAGAGAACTTCCGTGATGCGGTGCTAACGGGTCTCGCTGGGACCAGAAAGGCAATTCCTAGTAAATTCCTTTACGATACCGAAGGATCACGGTTGTTTGAATCCATCCCGACGCTCGATGAGTATTATCAGACCCGTACCGAGATTGCGCTCCTTAGAACTCATTCGGCTGAGATCGCCGCACTCTGTGGCCCGGCATGTTATCTCGTCGAGTATGGAAGTGGTTCTTGCGAAAAGATTCGCATCCTGCTCGATGTCGTAGAAGACCCGTGCGCGTATGTACCCATCGATATTTCGGCCGATCCTCTACGCGCCGCTGCTGAGAGACTCGCCCGCGACTATCCGCATGTTCCCGTGCACGCAATCTGCGCTGACTTCATGAGGAAATTCGATCTGCCAGAAGTCGCCGGTCGAGAACAAGGGCGCCGCATCGGCTTTTTCCTCGGGGCCACGATCGGTAACTTCACCCTTGAAGAGGCAGAAGAGTTCCTCTCACAAGCGCAGCGGATGCTAACTGACGGTGGCCTCCTAATCGGTGTTGACTTGAAGAAGGATACAGCTGTTCTTGAGGCCGCGTACAACGACTCTCGCGGTGTGAGTTCGACCTTCAATCTAAATCTTCTTAGCCGTATCAACCGTGAACTTGGGGCAGATATCGACGTTTCTGCGTTTTGCCATTCAGCCGTCTACGATCCTGAGAAGGGACGTATGGAAATCGGCATCAAATGCCTTCGTGATCAAACGCTAAGAGTTCTCGGCCACGAATTTAGACTACGGGGTGGTGAAATCATCTACACCCAGCACGCTTATAAATTTACCGTAGATGAGTTTCAGGACCTCGCCGCTAAAGGCGGTTTCACTGCCGACCGGATTTGGGTCGATAACCACGGCCTTTACGGTCTGTTTTTCCTTAAAGCACATGAAGCGGTAACGGCCCCGCATGTGCCCCGCCAGCAGGCGGCGCGTCGAGCCGGCCACTTAGGTTGCATCATTCAGGTCGCAGTCCAACAGACATTCCCTGCAATACTTCACCGAACTTGAGCCGTAAATAATTTGCACGACTTCGGTCTCGGCTCCACATATGTCACAAACACCGATGTTCTCTTGCGCCTCTTTTGTGGTGTTCTCCGTCACGGCCTTGCTCCCGTCTCCGCTCGACCCTTGCCTCTTATCCGAGTTGAAATGACTTAATTCGATCCACCCTTAGCCAGTCAAATTTGCGGCCAGGATAGCAGCCCGCTCCGAGGCCTCTCTCCTTTATCAAGCATGAGCGCAAACGCCGTGCCCGATTCTATCTTAGTTTCAAGCGGAAAGATGGAACTTGTCTCGAAGAATGCCATGCTAGGCCCTCTCCATGTGACATGAGCGCGACTGGTTAGTGTATCACATCAGGTTCGGTGGGGGCCGACTGGCTATGTCCGAGATGGGTCAAAAGCGGACTCCTGCCGGCCCGATTCTTAGGTCCGCTTTCCGCCCGTTAGCGGACATCGGCTGGCCAAGGTCTAGCCCGCATTTCTCACCAGGATGCGGGCTAGATCGACAGTCGGGGGGGTGGGTTTGATCTGAGGCACCGCACTCATGCTGCGTCCCCCGCTCTCACCCATATGAGGAAAACCATCAGGGGTCCGGCCCACACGCCTAGGGGTTTCTAGGAGCCCGTATAACGCTCTCTGAGGGGCCTCATCGCCGTACTGGTTCACGAGCAGGTTGGCAGAGCGGTAGATGTCGATTTCCTCCATCTGTTGAGCCCGATCAATTCGTTCGGAGCAGCGCGACGGGATTCATTTAAACTGGGAATTCCTCATCGCCGCGCCGAGGCGAAGGTGAACCTGTGGACCGCCCCTGTGGAGTGGTGGCGGTGTTCGCGCGCCAGCCCCCGCGGGACTCTCGGGGCTCAGCCGCCGGCGCGTCCTCGTGGATCCTGCCACCGCCGTGAAGGCGTCGGGCAATGTCGGCGGTCTGGTACTGGGACCGTTCGGTGGGCGAATGGGCGGCAAGGAACCGCGCGACGCCGATGAGGACGTGTCCGCCTTCTTTCGCGCCCTGCCAGCTTTGGTACTGGCGCACCCCAGCCTCCAGGTTCTGATAGGCGTGAAAGCCCGCGTCCTCGCGCAACAGTGCCCGGGCGAGGGTCACTATCAGCGGCGCGGTCGGGTGCTTCTGGCCGAGATACCGGGCAACGATTCTCGCCGCCGCGTCGACCTGGCTTTGCCGGTCCATCACCTCGAGCAACAGGCGGCATAGCCCGTCCGCGTCATCCGGCAAATCGTCAAGCGAATCTCCCTGCGCGCCGGGCAGCAGGGCGGGCGGGACGTTGAGGTAGCGGTTGACATAAAGCGCCATGGCGCCGTGGAAGACGCCGCGCAAGATATCCGGGTCGGGGTCCGGGGCACCGGCGCCGGCCTGCTCCTCACCTTGCGCCCGTGCAAGCAGGGCATCGAGGGCGCTGCAGTAGGTGAAGCTGTGATGGGCCGAGTTCCAATCAGAATGTTCGTTGGCGGTGCCGAAGCGGGCGAGGCGGAGCGCCGCCGCGTAGGCAAGCGCCCGGCCGAGGT
>JADFMW010000119.1 GCA_022563655.1 Pseudomonadota bacterium | reverse complement strand
GTGGCAGGCGATCTCGCTCAACTATACCTCGGGCACCACGGGCAACCCCAAGGGCGTGGTCTACCACCACCGCGGCGCCTACCTCAACGCCCTGGGCAACGTGCTGAGCTGGAGCCTGCCGGCGGCGCCGGTCTACCTCTGGACCCTGCCCATGTTCCACTGCAACGGCTGGTGCTTCCCGTGGTCGATCGCCGCCGTGGCCGGCACCCACGTCTGCCTGCGCAAGGTCGAGGCGGGCGCCATCTTCCGGGCCTGCGCCGAGCACCGGGTAAGCCATTTCTGCGGCGCGCCGGTGGTGCTGAACCTGCTGATCAACGCGCCCGAGGCGGACAAGCGGGCGCTCGAGCACACCGTCGAGGTGATGACCGCGGCGGCGCCGCCGCCGGCCTCGGTGATCGCGGCGATGGAGGATATGGGTTTCCACGTCACCCACGCCTATGGCCTGACCGAGAGCTACGGTCCCGCCGTGGTCTGCGCCTGGCACGACGAATGGGACGCCCTGCCGGCCGACCAGCAGGCCCGCATCAAGGCGCGCCAGGGTGTCCGCTACCCGGTGCTCGAGGGCCTCATGATCGGCGATCCCGAGACGCTCGCGCCGCGCGCGGGCGACGGCGCGACGATGGGCGAGACGTTCATGCGCGGCAACATCGTCATGAAGGGCTACCTCAAGAATCCGCGAGCCACCGAGGCGGCCTTCGCCGGCGGCTGGTTCCATACCGGCGACCTCGGCGTCATGCACGACGACGGCTATATCGAGCTCAAGGACCGCTCCAAGGACATCATCATCTCGGGCGGCGAGAACATCTCGACCATCGAGGTCGAAAGCGTGCTCTACCGGCACCCGGCGGTGCTCGAAGCGGCCGTGGTCGCGCGCCCCGACGACTGGTGGGGCGAGACGCCGTGCGCCTTCGTCACCCTCAAGGAGGGCGCCGGCGACGTGAGCGAGGCCGATCTCATTTCCTTCTGCCGCGACAACATGGCCCACTTCAAGGCGCCCAAGACGGTCGTCTTCGGCGCCCTACCCAAAACCTCGACGGGCAAGATCCAGAAGTTCGTGCTGCGCGACCGCGCAAAGGCGCTATAAGGGGCGCACGCACGCCCACTCGGATCGACGCACGCCCACTCGGATCGACGCACGCTAGCCCCAGCCCCGCGATGAACGACCCCCTCCCCCTCGCCGCGCGCATCGCCGAGCTGCGCCACGGCCGCGTGCTGTGCGTCGGCGATGCGATGCTCGACCGCTTCGTCTCCGGCGAGGTCAGGCGCATCTCGCCCGAGGCGCCGATCCCGGTGTTTCAGATCAAGGGCGAGGCGCGGATGCCGGGCGGCGCCGGCAACGTGGTGCGCAACGTCACCGCGCTGGGCGGCAGCGCCTGCTTGGTCGCCGTGGTCGGCGACGACGCGGAAGGGCGCGAGCTGAGCGCGATGGTCGAGGCCGAGGAGCGGCTCGAGCCCCGCCTCGTGGTCGAGGCCGGCCGGCCGTCGACGGTCAAGACCCGCTTCATCGCCAGCGGCCAGCAGCTGTTGCGCACCGATCGCGAGACGACCCGCCCGATCGCCGATGCAACCGCCGATAAGGTGTCGAGTCTCGCCACCGACGCCGTCGGGTCGTGCGACGTGGTGGTGCTGTCGGACTACGCCAAGGGAGTGCTCACCGAGGCGGTCGTCGAAGCGGTGATCGGCGCGGCGCGCGCCGCGCAGAAGCCGGTGGTCGTCGACCCCAAGGGGGCCGATTTCAGCCGCTACCGCGGGGCCACGGTGCTCACCCCCAACCGCGGCGAGCTGGCGGTGGCCACGGGCATGCCCACCGACGACGACGATTCGGTCATCGCCGCCGCGCGCGCGTTGATCGAACTCTGCGAGGCCGAGGCGGTGCTGGTCACACGCGGCCAGGACGGCATGTCGCTGGTCGGCCGTGACACCGCGGCCTGCCATCTGCCGGCCGAGGCGCGCGAGGTCTACGACGTCTCCGGCGCCGGCGACGCGGTGGTCGCCACCTTCGCCGCGGCGCTGGGCCACGGCGCGCCGTTCGACGCCGCCGCGCGGCTCGCCAACCACGCCGCCGGCATCGTGGTCGGCAAGGTGGGCACCGCCGTGGTCTATGGCGACGACCTGTTGCACGCGGTCCACGCCAACGAGTGGTCGGTGATCGAGGCCAAGATCGCCACCCTTGCCGGCGCCCTCGAACGGGTCGAGCGGTGGCGGCGCAAGGGCCTGCGCATAGGCTTCACGAACGGCTGCTTCGACCTATTGCACCCGGGGCACGTCTCGCTGCTTGCCCAGGCCAAGGCGGCGTGCGACCGCTTGATCGTCGGCCTCAACAGCGACGCCTCGGTGACCCGGCTCAAGGGCCCGGACCGGCCGATCCAGGCCGAGTCGGCGCGCGCCCAGGTGCTCGCCTCGCTGGCCAGCATCGATGTGGTGGTGACGTTCGACGAGGACACGCCGATCGCCTTGCTCGAGGCGTTGCGCCCCGATCTGTTGGTCAAGGGGGCGGACTACAGCGTCGACCAGGTCGTCGGCGCCGATCTGGTGCGGCGCCACGGCGGCAAGGTGATGCTCGCCAAGCTCGAGCCCGGTCACAGCACCACGGAGACGATCGCCCGCATCGCGAAATAGCGCGAAACGGGGGCACTCCCCTTTTTCAAGGGTCAGGTGCGTCCCAAGGGGTCAGGCGCGTCCGTCAAAAAAAAGGGGCTGCCCCCTTCTTCAGGTTTTCCTTGTCTCGCACTGCCAAATCATCTGTATTCCAGGTGCGAAGCCCGGCGCACGGGTCGGCGGCCCGCGCGCCGTTCGAGCCACCGCGCATGAGACGCTGATCGAAAGATGACCACACCGGCTCGGTTGATCGTGGGGTTGAGCGGGGCCTCGGGCGTCGTTTACGGCGTGCGGTTGCTTGAGCTGTTGCGCCCGCTCGCCGTCGAGACCCACTTGGTGATAACCAAATCGGCCGAGATCACGCTTGCCTACGAAACCGATCTCTCCGCGGCCGACGTGCGCGCGCTGGCCGACGCGGCCTACCCCGTGACCGACCTGGGCGCCGCCCCTTCGAGCGGCTCGTTCAAGACGCTCGGCATGGTCGTCGCGCCGTGCTCGATCCGCAGCATGTCCGAGATCGCCACGGGGGTCACGACCAACCTGCTCACCCGGGCCGCCGACGTCGTGCTCAAGGAACGGCGGCGCCTGGTGCTTATGGTGCGCGAGACGCCGCTGCACGCGGGCCACCTGCGCAACCTCGTGGCGCTCGCCGAACTGGGCGCGATCGTCGCGCCGCCCGTGCCCGCGTTTTACCCGCTGCCCGCCTCGATCGACGACGTGGTGAACCACACCGTCGGCCGCGTGCTCGACCTGTTCGACATCGACGTGGGCGTGGTCAAGCGCTGGGGCGAGGCGGTTCCCAAGCGCGCCGCCGCGCGCGCCGCCGCGCGCCGCGGCCGCAAAGGCTAGGGCCCATGCGGCGCCATCGCTCCGCCGCCGGCCGGCCGTATGTCGCCAACGATCGGTCCCCGAGGCCGCGTGCCGGGACGTCGCGGCCGCCCCGGGCCCGCTCGCGTGTTCGCACGGCCACGACTACCCCTTGAGAGCCAGTTCTGATACTCTATGGTTCCAACAACCCGGGAAGCCAAGGAGCCAATGGCCGAAAAAGATCCGAGGAAGCAAACACTCGCCAAGCTCCGCGAGGAGCACCGCAAGCTGGATAAGACGATAGCCGGCCTGACCGCGCAGACAATGAGCGATCAACTCGAAATCCAACGTCTGAAAAAGCGCAAACTGCAGCTCAAGGACGAGATCGCGCGGTTGCAAAGCGCGCTGGTGCCCGATATCATCGCTTAGGCGTCAGGCCGCGACCCTGCTCCGCTGCTTATGGGCGTACATCGCCTTATCGGCGTTGGCGAGCGCCGTGCCGACATCTTCGCCCGGCTTGAAGCAATAGATGCCATAGGCGACGCTGAGCCAGATCTCGGCGCCCTCCCAGATCAGCGGCGTCTCGGAGATCGCCTGGGCGAGAATGGCCGCCTTCTCGTTCGCGGTCTCCTCGTCGGCCTGGGCCAGCAGGACGCCGAACTCGTCGCCCCCGAGCCGTCCCACCAAGTCCGATTCGCGCACGTTCTCAAGCAACGCGTGCGCGACCTTGAGGAGCGCCTGGTCGCCCGCGGTGTGGCCAAACGTGTCGTTGATCGCCTTCATGCCGTTGAGGTCGAAGTAGAGCATGCCGCTGGGCGAGCCGTAGCGTTGCGAGAACGACATGATGCGCGACATCTCGCGGACGAAGGCGCGGCGGTTGGCGACCGGGGCCAGCGTGTCCTGGTCGGCGAGGATCTCGAGATGTTCGAGCCGCGACCGGCTGGTTCTCAGCTCCTGGCGCAGCTTCTCGACCTCCTCGATCAGCGCCATGATGGCGGTGTGCACCTTGGGCGTGAGATCGGCTTCGGGTACCCCCATGATGGTGGTGATGTCCAACACCGTGCGCGCCGGTGCGGACGAGGTGCCGCGCCGCGCCCTGGCGGCCGAGAGTCGGCTTACCGCGCCGGCGGCCCCGAGCGGCCTCGCTTGATCGATGTTCATGACGTTGCCTCGCTAGGCCATCCCTGTCGTCCGCAACCCCCGGCAGCGTCCGCAACCGCCTATGGTAAAGCCGAAACTGTTAACAAAACCTTACCGCCGCGGCCCCGCGCCGGCTACCTCGGGCGACGAAATAATCTACACGGTTAGTGTGACATAGTTGATATTAATGACACCAGATTAAGATTGAGAGGGGGACAAGCTGACATGGCCGAAAATCCCGCCGTCGTGATCGTCATGGGAAGCCAGTCGGACTGGGAGACGATGCGCCACGCCGTCGACACCCTCGACGGGCTCGGCATCGCCCACGAGGTCCGTATCATTTCGGCCCATCGCACGCCGCGGCGAACAGTGGAATTTGCCGAGCACGCCCGCGCGCGGGGGCTCAAGGTCATTATCGCCGCCGCCGGCGGCGCGGCCGCTCTGCCCGGGGCGCTGGCCGCGCTCACCCCTTTGCCGGTGCTCGGCGTGCCGATGCACGGCTGGGCGCTCGAGGGCATGGATGCGCTGCTTTCGATGGTCCAGATGCCGGCCGGCATCCCGGTCGCGACGCTCGCCATCGGCAAGGCCGGGGCGATCAACGCGGCGCTTTTCGCGGTCGCGATCGTCGCGCTCGGCGACGGTGACGTGGCGGCGGCGCTCGACCGCTGGCGCGAAAAACAGACCGCCTCGGTGCCCGAGACCCCCACCGGCTGAAGCCGCCCGGCGTGTCCGGTCGGCGGCGCCGTCAAGGTAGAGTGGAACACGCCATGCAGGCTTGCCCTCGCACGCTGTTCCTCCTTGCGGCTCTGGTGAGTCCGGCCCTCTGGCCGGGGCCCGCCCCCGCCCAGGACGAGCTCTGGGAGAGCAGCCGGGAGGCGGCGGCAGAGGCGTACTCGCAAGGCAACTACACCGAGGCCGAGGAGCAGTACGTGGCCGCGCTGAAGGCGGCCCAAGATTTCGCGCCGAAAGACCTGCGGCTGGCCCTGACCCTCAACGGCTTGGCGGAGGTTTACCGCGCCCAGGGCCGCTACGCCAAGGCTTGGCTGCACCATCGGCACGCGCTGGCGATACGGGAGGACACGCTGGGCCCGGATGATCCCGCCGTGGCCGAGAGCCTTCACAACCTCGCCCTGCTCTACCACGCCCAGGGCTGGTACGCCGAGGCAGAGCCGCTTTTCGAGCGCTCGGTTGCGACCTTCGAGAAGGCCTTGGGGCCGAACCACCCGCAAGTGGCCGTGGGCTTGAATAACCTGGCGGGGTTCCGCCAGGATCAAGGCCGTTACGGCGAGGCCGAGCGGCTCTACAAGCGCGCCCTGGCGATCCTCGAGCGTGAGCCCGGCCGCGACAATCCACAATTGGCCGCCAGCCTCAACAACCTGGCGGGGCTTTACCACGACCAAGGCAATTACGCCGGCGCCGAGCAGCTCTACATGCGCGCGCTGGCGATCCTCGAGCGTGTGCTCGGCCCCGAGCATCACCGCTTGGCCGCGAGCCTCACCAACCTCGCGCGGCTCTACCACGACCAGCGCCGCTACGACGAAGCCGAGACGCTCTACAAGCGCGCGCTCTCGATCAAGGAGAAGGCGCTGGGGACGGACCACGCGGACGTGGCCACCGGCCTCAACAACCTGGCGGAGATGCACCGCACCCGGGGCCGCTCCGACGTGGCCGAGCCGCTCTTCGCCCGCGCGTTGGCGATCTACGAGAGGGTCTTTGGCCCCGAGCACCCACGCGTCGCCCTGAGCCTCAACAACCTGGCGCTCATCTACGACGCTCGCGGCGATTCCGCCAAGGCCGAGTCCTTCTACAAGCGGGCGCTGGAGATCATAGAGAATACCCTGGGGCCGCAGCACCCGGACCTGGCCAACAGCCTCAACAACCTGGCGATTCTTTACCAGGTTCAGGGCCGTTACGAAGAAGCCGAAACGAATTTCGTGTGGGCGCTGGCGATCCGCGAGGACTCCCTCGGGCTGGATCACCCCAGCGTCGGCGCCAGCTTGGAGGACTACGCCGCCCTGCTGCGGCAGATCGGACGCAGCGCCGAGGCAGCGAAGATGGATAAGCGCGCCAAGGCCATCCGCGCCAAGCATCTCAGGGACAACCCGTAGCGCCGGGAGTTCCCCCGCCGCCGGCGATGGGCGAGGCGACGACGCCCTAGCCCGCATCCTGGTGAGAAATGCGGGTTAGATCACGGGGACCACCCGCGAGCGCCGAAAAAAAGGGGACGTATATAGTTTTTGGTTATCTCGGACGCCGACCAAAACTATATACTGCACCCAGATATTTCTGCACCCAAATATTTTCACCCAAATATTTTAGCCCCGCGGAGCCCGGCTTGAGCGGAAGGCGCGAAAGGCGCGTTCGGGGTCGGGCATGCATTTGCGCAGGGTCCCGAGCACCTTGGGCACCCGCATCACGTCGGCAATGCGCCGGTCGAGGAACGCCCAGGTGGCGGAGAAGTCCTCGGAGCCATCATCGAGCCAGTACAACAGCGTCGAGGCGTAAACGCCGCAGAGCAGCGCCCGCTTGGTGTAGAAGTTGAAGTCGGTCGCGGTGTCGCCGGCGGCGCGCCACATGGCGTCGACGGTGCGCCACGCCCCGCGCGTCGCCTCGGGCGCGTGGTGCGGCAGCGCCGCCCGGCTCAAGGCGAGGCGGACCGCCTCTCGATGCTCGCGGTTGAGCTCGAGGCGCACGCGCACGGCCGCGGTGATGCGCTCGCGCACCCGCATCGCGGCGAGGTCGCGGCGCTCGAGATCGGCGAGCATGCGACGGTCGCTGTCGGCGCTCCACCACGCCAGGATATCGGCGACGCCGCGCGGAAAGGCGCGCCGCGCGGCGCTCAACTCGACGCCGGCGTCGCGCGCGCCGGCGCTGAGCGCGCGGTCGGTCCAGCCCTCGAACGGGACGCGCCTCAGGGTGGCGTCGACAACCTTGCGGCGGACCTCGTTCATACCGGGCGCCTCGCCCGCTGAGCCGCGGCCTGATCGAGATGGCGGAACTCGGATTCGAAGATCAGCGTCGCCATATCGGTCATGCGCATGGGGTAGAGGATGCCGTCGAGGTGATCGCACTCGTGCTGGACGACGCGCGCGTGCATCCCTTCCGCGATGCGCTCGACGACCTCGCCGGCGGGCGTGACCCCGCGGTAGCGCACCCGCTTGAAGCGCGGCACCAGGCCGCGCAGCCCGGGAACCGACAGGCATCCCTCCCAGCCGTCATCGCGCTCGCCGTCGAGCGGCTCGACCACCGGGTTGACGAGCACCGTCAGGCCGGCGCCGTGTTCCTCGGAATCCTCTTCTTCCTCGCTCGGCGTGTGGAAGACGACCACGCGCCTGCTCACATGCACTTGCGGCGCCGCGAGCCCCAGGCCGTCGGCGTCGACCATGGTCTCGATCAGATCGACAACCAGCGCCTTGACCTCGGGCGCGGTCGGGTCGGGCACCTCGTCGGCGCGCCGGCGCAGCGCCGGGTGGCCCATAAGCGCGATCTTCAGGATAGCCATGCGCCCACCACGGTCTCCCAACCAGCGGGGCTCAACGGAGCCTTCACAAGCCCCCGCGCCTGTGGTATGCAAGCGGCCCCCAGCCGGTGAGGTGTTAGTTGGTACAGGTTCTCGTTCGAGACAACAACATCGATCAAGCCCTGCGCGCTCTCAAGAAGAAGATGCAGCGCGAGGGCATTTTTCGTGAGTTGAAGATGCGCCGGGCTTACGAGAAGCCCTCGGAGCGCCGCGTGAGAGAGGCCGCCGAGGCCGTCCGGCGGGCCCGCAAGCTCGCGCGCAAGCGCGCCCAGCGCGAAGGCCTGCTCTAAGGGCCCGTTTGAAAAAGAGTTGAGTAGAATCAGCCA
>JADFMW010000118.1:314-8427 GCA_022563655.1 Pseudomonadota bacterium | reverse complement strand
CCGTAGCGGCGGCTACGCTTTTCGGCTCTCTCCTGGCGGATCGATCCCGCCCGGCGCGATGACGGCCGCATCCTGGTGAGAAATGCGGGTTAGCGGGGCGCCGCGCAATTACGCATTAACCTTTAGGGTCCAACGTCCTATATCGGAGTGGTGAAGGCGGGGAAGGAACGATGACGGCCGAGACGTTCGCCGACGCCCGGGCGATGACGACGGCGCTCACGCCGAGCTACCCGGTGTACTGCCTCCGTCCCGAGGTATTCACACGGGCGGCGGAGCGTTTCCTCGAGCTCTTCCCGGGCCGGGTGTTGTACGCGATGAAGTGCAATCCGCACCCGCGGGTGCTGCGGGCGCTTTACGACGCCGGCGTGCGCCACTTCGACACCGCGTCCTTGCCCGAGATCGCGGAGGTGAACGAGTTGTTCCCCGACGCCCAGGCCTACTTCATGCATCCGGTCAAGGCCCGCGCGGTGATCAAGATCGCCTACGAGGTGTACGGCGTGCGCCACTACGTGATCGACCACGCGGGCGAGCTCGCCAAGGTGCTCGACGAGACCGGCGGCGAGGGGATCACGATCATCGTGCGCCTGGCGACGCCCCACGCCGGCGCCGTGTTCGACCTTTCCACCAAGTTCGGCGCCCGCCCGGCGCTCGCCGCCGAGATGTTGCGGGAGGCGGACCGTGAGGGCTGCAAGGCCGGCATGTCCTTCCACGTCGGCTCTCAGTGCCTCGTGCCGCACGCCTACCGCAGCGCTCTCGATCTTGTCGGAGAGGTGGTCGAGGCGGCCCATACCGGCCTCGCCGTCCTCGACGTCGGCGGCGGGTTCCCGGGCGACTATCTCGGCGTCGAGGTGCCGCCGCTGGACGCGTACATCGACGAGATCAACGCCGGTCTCGGCGCCCTCGATCTCAAGAGCGACTGCGTGCTGATGTGCGAGCCCGGGCGCTCGCTGGTTGCCGCCGGCTGCTCGCTCGTGGTGCAGGTGCAGCTGCGCAAGGAGGACCAGATCTACATCAACGACGGCGTCTACGGCAGCCTGTCCGAGATGGCGACGGCGCGGTTTCGCATGCCGGTGCACTTGATCCGCCTCGACGGCGAGCCGTCGGCGACCTACCGGGAGTTCACGGTGGCGGGGCCGACCTGCGATTCGGTCGACGTGCTGCCGGTTCCGTTCCGCCTGCCCGAGGACGTGCGCGAGGGCGATTGGATCGAGATCGAGCAGATGGGCGCCTACGCGAGCGCGCTGCGCACCCGGTTCAACGGCTTCTACCCCGACACCTTCGTCGAGCTCACCGCCGCGCCCGAGCCCGGCCGTGTCGCCCCGCCGCGCAAGGCGGCGGGCCTAGGGTAACGCGCCGACCCTTACGTCGGCTGCTTGCGCGTCATGCACACGCCGTTGATGCAGTAGCGCAAGCCGGTGGGCTCGGGCCCGTCCTTGAAGACGTGGCCCAGGTGCGCATCGCAGCGGGCACACACCACCTCGGTGAGGTCGTCGCCATAGCGCCGGTCGGGCGGGGTCTCGATGGCCTCGTCCGAGACCGGGGTCCAGAAGCTGGGCCAGCCGGTGCCGGAGTCGAACTTGGCCTTGGTGTCGAACAGCGGCGCCCCGCAGCAAACGCAATGATAGACGCCCGTGACCTTGGCGTTGTGCTCGGGGTGCGAGAAAGGTTTCTCGGTGCCGCGCTCGCGCGCCACCCTGTACTGCTCGGGCGTCAGCCGACGGTGCCATTCCATGGCGGATTTGCGGATCTTCTCGACCATCTCATTCCCCTGGTTTGGTGGCGGGTGGTTGGGCGGCCCCGGCGCCGTCGCCGGTGCCGCGACGCCAGTATAGCCGGCGCCCCCGTGCCGGACCGCACGGGCCGGATTTCCGGGGCCGTCTCAGCCCTGGCCCGGCGGTCCAACGATCGCCGTCGCGCCGAGGTAGAGCAGGCCGGCGATCGCCGCCGTGGCCGGCACCGTGATCAGCCACGCCATCACGATCGTGCGCAGAAGCGAGCGCCTGACCAGCTTCTTGCGCTGCCAGTTGGTCACCGCCGCCTCGGCCTGCTGCGTGAGCTCGAAGTAGCGGATTCGGTCGCGTTCGGGCAGCAGGTCCTTGAGCGCCCGCTGCAAGACGGAGTGCCGCCATTCGATTTCTCCCCTCGCGGTGTCGAACAGGCTGGGCTCGGTCTCGTCGTCGAAGAACTCGCGGATGATCCTGACCTTTTCGGCCTGATTCTCGAGGTACTCGCGCAAAAAGCCGATGCCGAAGATCGCGCCCAGCGTGATGTGGGTCGAGCTCACGGGAAGCGCCAACGCGGAGGCGATGATGACCGTGACGGCCGCCGACAGCACCACCGCGAAGGCGCGCACCCGGTCGATCTCGGTGATCTCGGTGCCGACCGTTTGGACCAGCTTGCCGCCGAACAGCGCGAGACCGGCCGACAGCCCCAACGCGCCGATCACGATCACCCAAGGAGGCAGGACCACCGTGGCCGCGACGCCGCCCTCGCCGGCGGCCGAGACGATCGCGGCGAGCGGGCCGATGGCGTTGGCGACGTCGTTGGAGCCGTGGGCGAAGCACAACAGCGCGGCGCCGCCGATCAGCGGAATGGTGAACAGGCGGCCCACGTCCTCGCGGGTGTTCTCCATGGTCTCGGCGGCGGCGGCCACCATCGGCCTGACGATCACGAATATGGTCGCGAAGGCGGCGCCCGAGACCGCCAGCGTGGTCGCCGGGTCGGGCTTCCAGACCCGCTTCAGGCCCTTCATCATGAGGTAGGCGGCGAACGCCGCGCCGATCACCGCGACCAGCGCCGGCACCCATTTCCGGGCCGCCGCGATTCTGTCCTCGCGAAAGATGATCGCCGCCTTGATAAAGGCCAGCAAGGCGGCCGCGATGGCCGCGCCCATGAGCGGGGAGATCACCCAGCTGGCGGCGATCTTGCCCATCACGGGCCAATCGACGACGTCGATGCCCGCGGCGGCCGTCCCGGCGCCCAGCACGCCGCCGACGATCGCGTGCGTGGTCGACACCGGCGCGCCGACGTAGGTCGCGAGGTTAATCCACACCCCGGCGGCGAGCAGCGCGGCGAGCATGAGCCAAACGAAGTGATCGGCGGTGGCGACGCGGTGCGGGTCGATGATCCCCTTCGAGATCGTTGCCACCACGTCGCCGCCGGCAAAGACCGCGCCCGCAGCCTCGAACACCACCGCGATGGCAAGCGCCCCGGTCATCGTCAGCGCGCGCGAGCCGACCGCCGCGCCGACGTTGTTGGCGACGTCGTTGGCGCCGATGTTCATGGCCACGTACATGCCGACGAGGCCGGCCACGCCGACCACCAGCGCCTGCGGGTGGCCGGATACCTCGGTCGCCACGTACGCCGCGGCCCCCACCAGCATGGCCACCCCGGCGAGAAGGCGAAGCCCGGCCTCCTTGCCGGCGGCGTCGCGAGGGTTCGAGCTAATCATCCTGGCCCTTGGGTTGGCCGTTCATGTTTGGCTGAAGTCGCGCCCACGCTCGCGCCGAAGCCTCTCGCCAGGGGCCGATCTCGCCCGCTCAGCCGGCGCGCAACCGCTTGGCGACCTCGATCGCCGCGTAGGTCAGGATGCCGTCGGCGCCGGCCCGCTTGAAGCCGATGAGCACCTCGAGCATCGCCCGCTCGCCGTCGAGCCAGCCGTTGGCGGCGGCGGCCTTGAGCATGGCGTACTCGCCGCTCACCTGGTAGGCGTAGGTCGGCACCCCGAAGGCGTCCTTCACCCGGCGCACGATGTCGAGGTAGGGCATGCCGGGCTTGACCATCACCATGTCGGCGCCCTCCTGGAGGTCGAGCGCCACCTCGCGCAACGCTTCGTCGCTGTTGGCCGGGTCCATCTGGTAGGTGCGCTTGTCGCCCTCGCCGAGCGCCGGCGCCGAGCCGACGGCGTCGCGGAACGGGCCGTAGAACGCCGAGGCGTACTTGGCGGCGTAGGCCATGATGCGCACGTGCTCGTACCCGTTCTCGTCGAGCGCCCGGCGGATCGCGCCGATGCGCCCGTCCATCATGTCCGAGGGCGCGATGATGTCGCAGCCGGCCTCGGCCTGCGCCAGCGCTTGGCGGCACAACACCTCGACGGTCTCGTCGTTGACCACGTAGCCGTCGCGCACCAGGCCGTCGTGGCCGTGGCTGGTGAAGGGGTCGAGCGCCACGTCGCACAGCACGCCGAGTCCCGGCACCGCGTGCTTCACCGCGGCGACGGCGCGGCAGACGATATTGTCGGGGTTCAAGGCTTCGCCGCCGTCGGGCGACTTACGCTCGTCCGGGACCACCGGGAACGCGGCGATCACCGGGATGCCGAGGTCCTTCGCCTCGCGCGCCGCCTCGACCAACAGCTCGATCGAGAGCCGCGCCTGCCCCGGCATCGACGGCACCTCGGCCTTGCCCTCGCGATCGTGGACGAAGGCCGGCCAGATCAGATCGTCGGCCGTGAGGCGGTTTTCGGCGACCAGGCGGCGCGACCAGTCGTCGCGCCGGTTGCGCCGGAGCCGGGTGCGCGGGTATGCGCCGATGGGGCCGATGGGCCCGATGGGCGTTGGCGCCTTGGGGCTTGCCACGTTTCAAGCCGCTCCAGGGTTCACTCGACAGCGCCGGAGGGCCGCCGCCGCGCCCGCTCCCGGCCGTCGGCCTGACATACCCTTCCCTGCTTGGGGTTGCAAGCGGCTCCGGCTTCCGGGGTTTCGCTGCCGCCACGACATCGGCGAATACTTTTCGTCGCTGCGAGCGGTCGCTCTCGTGCGCTTAGGCCAGGAGCTCGAACTCGGCCAGCCTTGCAGCCGCGCGGTCGAACGTCGCGGTCGAGTCGCACCCCAGCCGCCGGTTGACTGCGCCCATCAGGCAAGCGGCAAGGTCGGCGGCGCCGGTCCGGTATGCGCGCAGCCCCTGCCAAGCGGTCTCGGAGTCTTCGACCAGAAGCGCATCGGCGCGCAGCAGTTTCTCCACCACGTCGGCAATCTCCGCGCGAGGATACCCATATGCCGAAGCCAAGACCCAATCCAGCTCGCACAGGACGATGCGATTGACGAGACAAGGCCGGTCTGGGTGACACTCGGCGCGAATATAGGCCGCCGCGCGCCTCGCCTGCGGCGCATCGTCCCTGACCAGGAAGCGCACAAGGACGTTGGTGTCGAGGCCCTTCACGCCCTACCGGGACCGGTTTTCGCGGCGCTCCGTTTCCGGATGGCCCGGTTCCGGATGGCCCGGCCCATCTCCTCCAGGGTAACCGGTCGAGGAGGTGGGGACAGCATGCCCTCCAGGTCGTCGAGCGACACGGTGGCCGCGATCATCAAGACGGCGCCGTCGTCCTGAACGAGAAACTCCAGCCGGTCTCCCGCCTTCAGCGCCAGCTTCTCCCGCACGGACTTTGGGATCGTCGTCTGCCCCTTCGATGTCAGCGTTGCCAAAGCCAAGGGAGTTTCCTTTCGCTTTGTAGGAATCCTTACATTAATGTAAGGAATAACCCTTGGCAAGGGGAATCCCCCCGTGAGGCAACGTGAGCCGACATGAGGCGAGTGCTACATGATCGATGGCTAGCCCTCGCTTGGCGCCGCCCGCGGCGGTTGGCTTGGCTGCCTGTCGGCGTTGCCGCTCGGTCCATTGGCCTTGGCGAGACTTCGGGGTACAGTCGGGCGAGCAGCGCCGCCAAGCGGGTGAGGCCCGGCCGATGGACTTCGAGCTGTCCGAGGAGCAGCGCGCGTTCCGGGAGCTCGCCCGCGACTTCGCGGCGAACGAGATGACGCCGTTCGCGGCCGGGTGGGACGAGGATTGCACCTTTCCGGTCGAGACGCTGCGCAAGGCGGCGGCGCTGGGCTTCGCCGCGATCTACGTCAAGGGCGACGTCGGCGGCGCGGGCCTGAGCCGGCTCGATGGGGCGCTGATCTTCGAGGAGCTCGCGGCCGGCTGCGCCTCGACCGCCGCCTACATCTCGATCCACAACATGGTGGCGTGGATGGTCGACGCCTTCGGCTCGGACGATCAGCGCCGGCGCTGGCTTCCCGCGCTGGCGCGGATGGACACGTTCGCGAGCTATTGTCTCACCGAGCCCGGCTCGGGCTCCGACGCCGCCGCGCTCACGACCCGCGCCGCGCGCGACGGCGACTCCTACGTGCTCAACGGCGCCAAGGCGTTCGTCTCGGGCGGGTCGCGGAGCGGCCTTTATATGTGCATGGTGCGCACCGGCGAGGAAGGGCCGCGCGGCATCTCGTGCCTCGTGGTCGAGGACGGCGCGCCGGGGCTCAGCTTCGGCAAGCAGGAGAAGAAGCTGGGCTGGCACAGCCAGCCGACGGCGGCGGTCATCTTCGAGGACTGCCGGGTGCCGGTCGCCAACCGCCTCGGCGCCGAGGGCGAGGGCTTCAAGATCGCCATGCGCGGGCTCGACGGCGGCCGCGTCAACATCGCCGCATGCTCGCTCGGCGGCGCCCGCGCCTGCCTCGAGGCGGCGCGCGCGCACATGCTCGTGCGAACGCAGTTCGGCCAGCGCCTCGCCGACTTCCAGGCGCTCCAGTTCAAGCTCGCCGACATGGCGACCGAGCTCGAGGCGGCGCGGCTGATGGTGCTGAGCGCCGCCGCCACGCTCGACGCCGGCGCCGCCGACGCGACCATGCACTGCGCCATGGCCAAGCGCTACGCCACCGACGTGGGCTTTCACGTGTGCAACGAGGCGCTGCAGCTTCACGGCGGCTACGGCTATCTCCGGGACTACCCGATCGAGCGCTTCCTGCGCGACGTCCGCGTCCACCAGATCCTCGAGGGCACCAACGAGATCATGCGCGTGATCATCGCCCGCAAGCTGCTCGAAGGCTAGGCGGCGGATGGGCGGCGACGGCGATATCCTGTTCGAGGACACGGGTGCGCTCGGGCGGATAACGCTCAACCGCCCCGGCGTGCTCAACGCGCTGACGCTCGAGATGGCGCGCCGGCTCGACGCCCGGCTCGTCGAGTGGGGGGCGGACGGGCGCATCGGCGCGGTCGTGATCGAGGGCGCCGGCGGGCGCGCCTTCTGCGCCGGCGGCGATATCCGCGCGCTATACGAGGCGATGGGGCGGCCCGGCGACCCGCTGCCGGTCGAGTTCTACCGCGACGAGTACGTCCTCACCCACCGCGTCTTCAGCTTTCCCAAGCCGTACATCGCGCTGATCGACGGCGTGGTGATGGGCGGCGGCGTCGGGGTGTCGGTGCACGGTTCGCACCGGGTGGCGACCGAGAACCTTCTGTTCGCCATGCCCGAGACGGGCATCGGCCTGTTCCCCGACGTCGGCGGAACCTATTTTCTCTCGCGCATGCCGGGCGGGCTCGGCATGTACCTGGCGCTCGTGGGCGCGCGGCTCGGGGCGGCCGACGCGCTCTACTGCGGCGTCGCCACGCACCACGTGCCGCGCGAGCGGCTCGCCGACCTCGCCGCCGCGCTCGCCGCGACGCCCTTCGGCGGGGACGCGCGGGGCGCCGCGAGCGCGGCCATCGCAAAATTCTTCATTTCCATCACCCCGATAATGTGCCGTGAGGGAATAATGCGGCACCCTTGGGGACTCATCGCCCTCGCCCTTCGGCCATGAGTGGCCATTCAATCTCGGATTTCAGTTATCCGCTAGGCTCTGTTCCTAGTTCAACCTCTACTAGGTCAATGAGGGATTCTGAATCACTAAGAAAACGATTATCACGGTTTGTTGCATCAAGCTGATGCCAATATTTGGCCACAAGGAGACCAAGAAATTCGGAGTTCCTCAGCAGTTCTGAATGATCTCGCGTTGTGCTCAGTGGAAGCGCAAAGTCGGCGTACACAACTGTGTCGTAACCTGGCGGCCGTCGTGCGGCTGTCGTATTAGCAAGCTGTGGAAGCGAGGCTTTTTGGCGTAGAAAAGCTAACAGCGCATGTAAATTCCCTTCCTCTTCATCTCGCACGGTTTCAATCTTGTCCCTCTCCGTGTACAAAGCCGCCAGTTGCTCTCGTAGCTCAGCATTCTCGATTAGAGGTAAACGCCCTAAGACAAGGCCTTCTAACGCTCCCCAGGTCGCTTGTGGATTCTCGACCCAAAATAGTGTGGCTATCATTTCGTCCAAGACCTTCGGATCTGGATGTTCAGACGACGCTGCCAGGGCG
>JADFMW010000118.1:0-305 GCA_022563655.1 Pseudomonadota bacterium | reverse complement strand
AGAAGTCTATAGGCGTCCTCTTCCTCCTGTCGCTCTTCCCACCACGCCTGAATCCCGAATGCAAACAAAATGCCTGCGACTATGGTGAAACCTTGAGCGAGCAGTCTCAAAATTGAGATCTGTTTGAAATTTGCTGCTCCTTCCATCACACCCTCCTATGTGCGTCGTCAAGTCAGCTCAGACAATTCGACCGTTTTTCGTAGAGACGATTCTCGCTCCCCTTTCCGGCTAGGCCGCATTACTTAGATTCTCTTTCTTCCCGTTTTCCAATGTCAAGCGTTTGATCTTTTCCCGGCGGCTCAAGA
>JADFMW010000117.1 GCA_022563655.1 Pseudomonadota bacterium | reverse complement strand
CAACGACACTAAGGCCGCGCGCCTCACCCCGCGGGCAGGTCGAGCGCCGCGCTCAGCCCGCCGAGCGCCGATTCGTTGAGGCTGACCGAGCCGCCGTAGAGCTCGGCCACGGCGCGCACGATCGGCAACCCGAGGCCGTCGCCCGGCACCGTCTCGTCGAGCCGCCAGCCGCGGTCGAAGACGTCGGCGCGGGCCTCGGGCGCGAGCCCCGGTCCGTCGTCGTCGACGCTCAGGCTCAGCCGCTTGTCCGCGCGCGCGAGCGTCACGCGGACCTCGGAGCGCGCCCATTTGCAGGCGTTGTCCATCAGGTTGCCGAGCATCTCCTGGAGATCATTGCGTTCGCCCAAGAAGACGAGTCCGTTCGCGCCCTCGACGGTGACGGCCACGCCGCGCTCGGCATAGACGCGCGAAAGGGTGCGCCGAAGCTCCTCCGTTACGGTGGACACCTCGGTGCGGGTGCCGAGCACCCGGCCGGCCGTCACGGTACGGGCGCGCGCGAGGTGGTGGTCGATGAAATTGCTCATGGCGGCGGCCTGCTGGCGCACCGTCTCAGAGAGCTGTCCGCGCCCGTTGGCGACCGCGTTGGCGATCACCGACAACGGCGTCTTGAGCGCATGCGCCAGGTTGCCGACGTGGGTTCGCGCCCGCTCGACCACGGCGGCGTTGTGGTCGAGCAGCGCGTTGAGCTCGGTTGCCAGGGGAGCGACCTCGTCGGGGAAGCGGCCGAGAAGCCGCGTCGCGTGCCCCGAGCGCACGGCTGAAAGCGCGGCCCGCAGCCGGCCAAGCGGCGACAGCCCGTAGCGGACCTGGATGATCACGGCGGCGACCAGGCCGAGGCCGAGCGCGGTCAACGACATCGCAAGCGTCTTGGTGAAGTCCTTGATGGCGGCGTGCAGCTCGGACACATCGGCGGCGACGGCGATCTGATAGACTTGCCCCGAGCCCGGCAGCGTGACGTTGCGGCGCAGGCCCCTCAAGCGCTGCTCATCGGGTCCTACTTGGTCGTAGAACTGCGGCTCGGGGGCGAGCGCCGGCGTGTGGTCGACGTCGAGCGCCTGGTCCCACAGAGAGCGCGACCTGAGCACCGGCCCGGCGGGGCCGGCGACCTGCCAGTACCAGCCCGAGTAGGGTTGCCCGAATCGCGGGTCGGCGAGCAGGCGCTTGATCTTCAACGCGCCGCCCGGACCCACCTCGCTGACCGCCGCCAAGCGGTCGAGCTGCGCACGAAGTTGCCCCTCGAAGCCCCGTTCGACGTGGTCGCGGAACAACCCAGAGAGCACGATGCCGGCGGCGACGAGCGCGCCCGTAATCCATAGCGCGGCGCCGGCGATGAGGCGGAAGCTGAGCGAGTTAAGCGTCATCGCCCGGCGGCGCCAGCAGGTAGCCCTGGCCGCGCAAGGTCTTGATCACGTCGACCCCGAGTTTCTTGCGCAGGCGGCCGACGAACACCTCGATGGTGTTGGAGTCGCGGTCGAAATCCTGGTCATAGATGTGCTCGACCAGCTCGGTGCGCGAGACCACCTTGCACTGGTGGTGCATGAGGTAGGACAGGAGCTTGAACTCGTGCGCCGTGAGCGCCACCGGCGCGCCGTCGACGCTGACCCTGCGGCTACGGGTGTCGATGCGCAGCGGCCCGCACGCCAGGTCGGGGCTGGCATGGCCGGCGGCGCGGCGGATGAGCGCGCGGATACGGGCGAGAACCTCCTCCATGCTGAACGGCTTGGCGACGTAGTCGTCGGCGCCGGCGTCGAAGCCTTCGACCTTCTCGCTCCAGCGGTCGCGCGCCGTGAGGATGAGCACGGGCATCGAGCGCCCCGCCTCGCGCCAGCGCCGCAGCACCGTGAGGCCGTCGACCGCCGGCAGGCCAAGGTCGAGAATGACGGCATCGTACGGCTCGACCTCGCCGAGGTAGAGCCCCTCCTCGCCGTCGTGGGCCACATCGACGGCGTAGCCGGCCTCGCGCAGGGTCTTTGCGATCTGGCCCGCGAGCTCGCGCTCGTCCTCGACGACGAGCAGGCGCATCAGCGCCGCTTGCGCGCGGCCTTGGCGCCGCGGCCCTTGACGTTGAGGACCTCCATGGTCTTGGCGTTGAGCAAGATCATGATGACGTTGCCCCGAGGCGTCAGCACCTTGACGGTGTACACCCATGTGATGCGCCGGTTCGCCCGTCTCTCGTCGAGCTGGAAGTCGAGCATCCGGCCCTCGAAGGTCGTCCTGATGCGGGCGCGGACCTCGGCAAGGCCAACCACCTCTCCGGCCTCGAACGCGCGGCGCGCTCGGTCCTGCTCGTCGGCCGCGCCGACGACGGGCTGCGCCAACACGAGAAACGCCGCCGTGGCCAAGGCAAAAAACAGATGTCGCATGGTACGCAAATTATCAACTCCGAGGTGAACCAGAAATGAACAATGCCCTCAGCGTCCGTTCAGCTTGACGCCTCTATCATCGCTCCCACGCTGCGGCCCCTCAAGGCTCCGTAGCGCGCGCCGCCAAGCGGCCCCCCCCTTGTCGCTTGGCGGCGCTCATCGTACCTATTTATCACCCCCTTGTCGCACCCCAATTATGATATGCTGTTACCCAGGAGAACGATCTTGCCTCTTATTGGAGAGCGCCCCGTGAACGACTACTTCGACCATCGCGCCGCGCCGCGCGCCCTTGCCTTCGCGCGCGGCTCTATCGGTATGGGCCGCCTGCTCTACGCACTCGCAGCCCTGGCTGTGTTTTTCTTTTCCAGTGGCGCCTTCGCGCGCCCGGCGCCGGACTCTTTCGCCGACCTCGTCGAGAAGCTGACGCCGGCGGTGGTGAACATCTCGACCGCGCAGAGCGTGCGCAGCCCAGAGATGCGCGATCTTATGCCAAAGCCGCCGCCCGGCTCGCCGTTCGAAGACCTGTTCCGCGACTTCTTCGAGCGCCAGCAGCCCGGCAACCGTGAGCGAAAGCGGAAAATTACCTCGCTCGGCTCGGGCTTCGTCATCGACCCTTCGGGCTACGTCGTCACCAACAATCACGTCATCACCCAGGCCGACGAGATTACCGTCGTGCTGAACGACGGGCGTCAGTTCCCCGCCAAGGTGATTGGACACGACACCAAGACCGACCTCGCTGTGCTGAAGATCGATACCGACGAGCCGCTGGCCGCCGTGGTGTTCGGCGATTCCGATGAGGTCCGCGTCGGCGACTGGGTGCTCGCCATCGGCAACCCGTTCGGTCTCGGCAACACGGTGACGGCGGGCATTCTCTCGGCGCGGGGGCGCGATATCAACGCCGGGCCCTACGACGACTTCCTGCAGACCGACGCGCCGATCAACCGGGGCAACTCTGGCGGTCCGCTGTTCAACATGCAAGGCGAAGTCATCGGCATCAACACGGCGATTTTCTCGCCGTCGGGCGGCAGCGTGGGCATCGGCTTCGCGGTGCCGACGACGATCGCCAAACGGGTGATCGCGCAGCTCCGGGAGTACGGCCGCACCCGGCGCGGCTGGCTCGGCGTGCGCATTCAGAGGGTCGACGACGTGCTCGCCGAGAGCCTCGGCCTCGAGAAGCCCCGCGGCGCCCTGGTCGCCGCCGTGACGCCAGACAGCCCGGCCGAGGCCGCCGGCATCGAGACCGGCGACGTGATCATCGAGTTCGACGGCAGGGATATCCCCGAGATGCGCAACCTGCCGCGCATCGTCGCCACGACCAAGATCGGCAAAACCGTCGATGTGTTGCTGTTGCGCAAGGAGCGCAAGCTGACGCTCGAGGTGGAAATCGCCGAGCTCGATGAGGACGAGGTGGTGCTCGCCTCCGCCGGATCCGAGCCGTCGTCCGCCGAGGCCATCTCGCTCGGCATGACCTTCGCCACGATCACCCCGAACCTGCGCGAACGATTCGATCTCGGCGAGGAAGCCCTTGGCGTCGTGGTGACCGACGTCGCCCCCGACAGCGCCGCCGCCGAGCGCGGCATCCGGCCCGGCGACGTGATCCTTGAAGTGGGTCTCGAAAAGGTCGATACGCCGGCCGAGGTGCTGGAGAAGGTCGAGGCAGCGCATGAGGCCAAGCGCAAGTCGGTGCTGCTGCTGGTCGATCGCGGCGGCGACCAGCGCTTCGTTGGCGTCGAGCTCGAACAGGGCTAAGCCCCGCCGCATGAGCCGCATGAAGCCGCGCGGCGCGGCGCAACCCTCGACCGGTTACATGTCCGGTACATGTCTGGCGGCGGTTTACGTCTCGTTCATCGTACGGACATACGCTCGCGCATCGCGATTGCCTGCATCGGGGCTTGAATCCGGCCCCGCCCACACAATACCCTTAAGGCAGGATCCTTAAGACAGGGCTTAATCGACTCAGCAGCTTATGGTGTGGAACCGTGGCGCTGTCGTTGCGCAACGTCGGCAACGTGCTTACCGCCGTCAAGGCAGGCCGGGCGGAGGGCGAGCGCCTGCGCGCGGTGCTCGAGGCGTTGCCACTGCCCATCTGGCGGCGCGACGCCGCCACCGCGCTGGTCTTCTGCAACAAGGCCTACGCCGACATCGCCGAGACCGATCCGGAAACCGTCGTGGCGGACGGCATCGAGCTGGTCGCCGAGCCTGAGCGGGCGCGCGCCCGCGCGCTTGCCGCGCGGGCGCATCGGGAGCAGGCGTCGCAGTCGGCCGCTCACCACGTCGTCGCCGGCGGCCAGCGCCGCCTCTTCAACCTCATCGAGACGCCGCTCGCCGACGGCGCCGGCACGATCGGAGTCGCCACGGACGTCACCGACCTCGAAGTCGCCAACAACGACTTGGCGCGTCACGTCGCCACCCACGCCGAGGTGCTCGAGAAGCTGTCGACCGCCATCGTCATCTACGGCGCCGACAAACGGGTTAAGTTCTACAACGACGCCTTCGCCAAGCTGTCGAGGATCGACCCCGAGTGGCTCCGCACCGAACCCTCGCATGGAGAAATTCTTGAAGCGGCGCGGGCCAATCGCCGCCTCCCCGAGGTGCCCGACTTTCCCGCCTTCAAGCAGCAGCGAGACGCCCTCTTTACGGATCTGACCGAGCCGCACGAGGAGGTTCGCTACCTACCCGACGGCACCACCCTGCACATGGTCGTTACGCCGCACCCCTTCGGCGGGCTGCTGTTCACCTACGAGGACGTCACCGACGCCCTCGTCCTCGAACGCTCGCTCAACACCCTGATCGCGGTGCAGCGGGCGACGCTTGACAACCTCTACGAAGGCGTCGCCGTGTTCGGCAGCGACGGCCGCCTCAAGCTAAGCAACCCGGGCTTCGCGCAGCTTTGGCACTTGGACCCAAAAGATCTCGAGGGCGAGCCGCACATCGCCGACATCGTCGAAAAAACCAAGGAGCTCTACGACCACGGCGACAACTGGCCGGCCTACAAGGCGAGCATCATCGCGCGCACCAGCGAACGCTCGCCGAGCTTCGAACGGCTCGAGCGGCGCGATGAATCGGTGCTCGAATGGGCCAGCGTGCCGCTGCCCGACGGCGCCACGTTGATGAACTACCTCGACGTTACCGACAGCACCAGGGTCGAGCGCGCGCTGCGCGAGCGCGCCCAGGCGCTCGAGGCGGCCGACCACATCAAGTCCGAGTTCATCGCCAACGTGTCCTACGAGTTGCGCACGCCGCTCAACACCATCATCGGGTTCAGCGAGCTGCTTTCCAGCACCTTCTTCGGCAAGCTCAACAAGCGTCAGAACGAGTACGTCGACGGCATCATCGAGTCGTCGCAGCACTTGTTGCAGCTCATCAACGACATCCTCGATCTCGCGTCGATCGAGGCCGGCCACCTGCGGCTCGACCTCGGCGGTTTCGACGTCGACGCCATGCTGGCGAGCATGCTGACCCTTACCCATCAGCGCACCCGCGCCAAGAACGTGACGCTCGAGTTCGTCTGCCCCAAGAAGCTGGGCGAGATGGTGGCCGACGAGCGGCGCATCAAGCAAGTGGTGTTCCACCTGCTCAGCAACGCCATCAATTTCACCCCGCCGGGCGGCAAGGTCTCGCTCGAGGCCACGCGCCGGAGCGGTACCATCTCGATTTCCGTCGCCGATACCGGAATCGGCATCCCGGCCGAGGAACTGGCGCGCGTATTCGACCGGTTCTGGCGCGGCGGCAAGGCGGCCGGCCGCATCCATGGCAGCGGCCTCGGCCTGTCGCTCGTCAAGTCGTTCGTCGAGCTCCATGGCGGCCGCGTCGAGATCGCCTCCGAGCCCGAGGCCGGCACCCGCATCACCTGCCACCTGCCGCTCAAGGCGCCCGCGGTGGGCGAGGACGGGTAGCGCGTCTCGCGATCACCCGCCAGCGGCGGCGGCGGAAACAACGCCGGCGGCGGAGACCGCGCCCGCCCGCCGGCCGAGTTGCGAACAGGCGCGCGCCGGCGTTAAAACGAAGGCCATGTCCGTGCCGCACGCCGCGCCCGCCCGCGCCGAGGTCGCTCTCGCCGACCGCGCGGCGACGCGGCGCCTGGCCCGGCGCCTGGCGCGGCTCGCCCGACCGGGCGACGTCATCGGGCTCGGCGGCGCGCTCGGCGCCGGCAAGACGACGCTGGCGCGCGACTTCATCGCCGCGCTCGCCGGCCAGGACCTCGAGGTGCCCAGCCCGACATTCACCCTGGTGCAAACCTACGAGCTCGGCGCGGTCACGGTCTGGCACTTCGACCTTTACCGCATCGTCGCGCCCGACGAAGTCTTCGAGCTCGGCTTCGAGGACGCCCTGGCCGAGGGCGTCTCGCTGATCGAGTGGCCCGAGCGGCTGGGGGCGTTGCTGCCCGCCGACCGGCTCGACGTCACGCTCGAGCAAGGCCCGGCGCCCGACGCCCGCGTCGCGCGCCTCGCCGCGTACGGCTCGTGGGTCGCGCGGCTGCCCACGCTCATCGATCACGGCGACGGCGCCGATGGCTGAGCGCGCCGCCGAGGTCGCCGCCTTTCTCGCCCGCCACGGCTGGGCCGGCGCCGAGCGCCGGCCGCTCGCCGGCGACGCCTCGTTTCGCAGCTACGAGCGGGTCATCGCCAATGGCCGCCGCGCGGTGCTGATGCTCGCCCCGCCCGCCAAAGAGGACGTGCGACCCTTCGTCGCCGTGGCCCGCCATCTGCTGGCCCGCGGCTTCAGCCCCCCCGCCATCCTGGCCACCGACGAGGACGCCGGCCTGGTGCTGCTCGAGGACCTGGGCGACGGCCTGTACACGCGCGTGCTCGCCGACGGCGGCGACGAGGAGGCGATGTACGCCGCGGCGGTCGACGTCCTCGTCGACCTCCACCGCGGGCCTCCGGCGGGCCTCGACGTGCCGCCCTACGACGACGCCCGCCTGCACGAGGAAGCAGACCTCTTGGTCGACTGGTACCTGCCGGCGGTGACCGGCGAGGCGACACCCGCGGCGGTGCGCGCCGCCTACACCGCGGCATGGAACGAGGTGTTGCCGCTGGCGCGCGCCGTGCCCGAGAGGCTGGTGCTGCGCGACTACCACGCCGACAACCTCCTGTGGCTGCCCGAGCGGCCGGGAATTCGGCGCGTCGGCCTGCTCGACTTCCAGGACGCGGTGGTCGGTCCGGTCGCCTACGACCTCGTCTCGCTGCTCGAGGACGCGCGCCGCGACATCGCCGAGAGCACGGTCGAGGCGATGCGCGCGCGCTACCTCGCGCGGCGTTCCGACCTCGACGGCGACACCTTCGACGCCGCCTACGCCGTGCTCGGGGCCCAGCGCAACTGCAAGATCGTCGGCATCTTCACCCGCCTGTGGCGGCGCGACGGCAAGCCCGTCTACCTCGACCATCTGCCGCGCGTGTGGGGCCATCTGGCGCGCGATCTCGCCCACCCGGCGCTCGCCCCGGTCGAGCGCTGGCTCGCCGCCGCCGTCCCGCCCGAGCTGCGCGGTCGGCCGCAGGCGCTCGCGACGTGACGCCGAACGTCGCCATACCAACCGTCGCCTTGGTGCTGGCCGCCGGGCGCGGCGAGAGGCTGCGGCCCTTGACCGATACCACCGCCAAGCCGCTGATCGAGGTCGGAGGCAAGGCGCTGATCGATCACGCGCTCGACAAGCTCGCCGCGGCGGGGGTCGAGCTGGCGGTGGTCAATCTCTGGTACCGGGCGCGGTCGATCGAACGCCACCTCGCGGGCCGCGCCCGGCCGCGCATCGTGTTCTCGCGCGAGGCCCAACTGATGGACACCGGCGGCGGCGTCGCCAAGGCCCTGCCCCGGCTCGGCGGCGAGCCGTTCTACGTGCTCGGCAGCGACAGCCTGTGGCGCGACGGCGAAACCGCCGCGCTCGAACGGCTCGCCGGCGGGTGGGACGGCGCCGCGATGGACGCCCTGCTTTTGGTGCAGCCCATGGAGAAGGCAGCCGGCTTCACCGGCGCCGGCGACTTCTTCATCGAGCCGAACGGCCGCCTGCGCCGGCGCGGCGCCGCGGCGAGCGCGCCCCACGCCTACATGAGCATCCAGATCATGCACCCGCGCGCCTTCGACGGGTGCCCCGACGGCGCGTTCTCGAACAACCTGATC
>JADFMW010000116.1 GCA_022563655.1 Pseudomonadota bacterium | reverse complement strand
CGGCTACGCTTTTCGGCTCTCTCCTGGCGGACCGCCCCCGCCCGGCGCGATGACGGCCGCATCCTGGTGAGAAATGCGGGCTAGGGCTTGCCGACAGTGAAGAGCCAGTCATCATTCGACCCACCAGCCATCGCCGGCGCGGGCCTTAGCCGCCGATGCCAAGGGTGATACGCGGACTTACGCTGGCACGTACTTACAGCTCATTGCCAAGCGCCGCCTCGAGCGCCAGCGCCCGCGCCTCATTGACCAGCCCCACCCGGTAGAGCGCCGAGATGGCGGCCGACAGCGCGAGTATATCCGGAACCTCCGGCGATAAGGGATCGAGCGTGATAAGCGCCAGCAGCACGGTCTCGCCGATACGCCCGGCGCTGGCCGCCGCCTCGAGCTGGCGCGACAACGCCGGCACCGGAGTCTTGGCCGTACGCGTCAGCGTCCCCGCCAGCAGCGGCAACTGCGCTTCGGCCGGAATCTCCTCGCCGAGCGCACTGAGCAGACCGAACAGCACCGTCGCGCGCTGGCGCCGCGTGGCTTCGGGCACGTCCACTTGCGCCTCCCACCAAGCCGTGAGCCGTGTGTCGTCCCACGGCAGCACGCCGTCGGCATCGACCAGCCTGGCGAGCGGCCACAGCGACGCCGCTGCGCCGGCCACCTCGGGGTCGGCGCCGGCCTGTTCCGCCGCCAGCTCGAGCCAGGGCTGCGCCGCCGCCGGCCGACCGGCGGCAAGCAAGGCTCGCACCGCGTCGCCCGCGACCCATGCCAGCTCGGGGGTAGGGACGAGGGACAACAGCGGCTCGAGAGTGACCCGCGCCGCGGTGGCGAAGCCGGCCCACCCATTGCTCGCGAAGCCGAGCCGCCAATACGATCGCAGCACCTCGGCGCGCGCCACGGGGACGACCTGGATGCGAATTGCCTGATACACCAGCGCCCGCGCCATCGGCCCGCCGCTGGCCTTGGCCCGGCTTAACGGGTTGGCCAAGTCCTTGAGCATGAACGGGACATTCTCGTAGAGCTCGATCAACGTCTCGGTCGGCAAGGCACCCATGGCCTCCGCCCGCTCGGCGGCGCCGAGCCTGGTCTCGAGCGGCACGTTGGGATTGAGTGCGACGGTGCGTGCGACCGCCGGCCCGGAGCTCGCGATCGCCTCCTCCGGCACCGGCAGCTCCGCATCTTGAAGCATGGCGAGATGCAGCGCGGTCGGGTTGCGCAGGCTGCCGAGCTGCACGTCCTTGTCGCCGGCGCGCGCCCGCAGCAGGACTTCGAAGGCCGGATCAACGTCCACATTGCGCTCGCGCAGCAGCGCAACACCCAGCGCCGCAGCGTCGTGTTCGCCGGCCAACGCTTGGCAGAAGATCAGCACCTTTTCCCAGTAAGGCGAATCGTCGCGGCGGAGCAGCTCGCGCGCCCGGGCGCAGGCGCCCACGTGGTCGGCGTTCAACAGCAGAGCGTCGAGGCGGGCCCGCGCGATGGTCCTGTTATCGAGGCCGGGCGGCGCCGCGCGCAGCAGCGCGTTCATCGCCTCGACCTCGCCCATGGCCGCCAAGCGCTCGATCCTGAGGGCGAGCAGGCTGGTTCCACCCGGGTTCTCGGGTGGCGTCGCCGTCGACAGGAGCAGGCGTGCCGCCAGGTCGTTGACGGCCCGCGAGGTGGTGCCCGCCGGCAGGCGCGGCAGCAGCAGCTCGACGAGAGCGCTCGGGGTGCCCCGCCACATGTCGATGCCGTAGCCGCCCTCGGCTTCCTCGTACAGTCCCATCGCCTCGGGACTTGGCGCCCGCACGGATACAACCTCGACGGACGACCGGGCGGGGGTCGGCCGGGCGCTAGGGGCCGGGCGGGCCGGAGCCGGCTCGACCGGCGCCCGCTCGACAGGCGGCTGCGCCCGCTCGGGCGGAGCAGGAGACGGGCGCAAGGGCTGGGGCACGATATCGAGAGGCCCTGTGATCTGAGCGTTGAGCGGCGCGGCCACCGCCGCCACCATGAAACACAGCGTCGCGACGAGGACGCTACTTCGGGAATCGATCATGTTGAATGATCCTCTCGACTGTCGCCGTCGGCGGCGGAATGTCCCACGTCATCAGGAACACAAGCCCGGCCGCGATCGCGATAATAAACACCAACGCCAACATTCGGGGCAACCGCTGCAGAAGATGGGGAACTCGGCGCACGGGCTGGATGACTATTGACCAGTGACGATGCTAGCGGGGGGTGCGACGGCCTTCTAAGTTATGCTACATTCGAATTATGATGATTTTGAGGCAGTATATTGGGTCGAATCGCCGGTTTCAAGGTTCCTCGCGGCGGGCCCGCGCACCTCGGCGATGAGCGCGCCGTCGATCCCGATTCGTCCCACGATCGCGCTCATCGGCCTAATGGGGGCCGGCAAGACCACCGTTGGCCGCCGCCTCGCCGCCCGGCTAGGCGTGCCGTTCGTCGACGCCGACACCGAGATCGAAGCGGCCGCCGGGTGCTTGATCGGCGAAATCTTCGAGCTCCACGGCGAAGCCGCTTTCCGCGACGGCGAGCGCCGGGTCATCGCCCGGCTGCTCAACGAGCCGCCGCACGTGCTCGCGACCGGCGGCGGCGCCTTCCTCGATCCGCGGACGCGCGCGAATATCCTCGAGAAGACGGTTTCGGTGTGGCTGCGCGCCGACCTCGACGTCCTCGTCGCGCGCTGTCGCCGCCGCAGCCGCCGGCCGCTGCTCGATCGCGGCAACCCGCGGGAGATCCTTGCCGATCTGATGGCCAAACGCTACCCCGTCTACGCCGAGGCCGCGATCATCGTCGATACCGTCGACGGCCCACACGACGCCGTGGTCGACAAGATCATCGACGCCTTGGCCGAAGCGCCCGGATGAGCGCGCAAACCCTGGCCGCCGAGGCCGGCGGCGCGCCGGCGCGCCTGCGCATCGACCTGGTTCCCGAGCGCAGCTACGACATCGTCGTCGGCGAGGGGCTGATCGCCGACGCCGCGACATACCTGCGTCCGGTGCTCACGGGCCGGCGCGTTGCGGTCGTCAGCGACGAGACCGTGGCCGCGCTGCACCTGCCCGCCCTGCGTCGCGCCCTGGAGGCGGGCGGCTTCGAGCACCACGAGATCATCGTGCCGCCAGGCGAGCCGACCAAGGACTTCGCCGCGCTCGAGCGGCTGATCGACGACCTGCTCGACGCCCGGATCGAGCGCAGCGACGCCGTTATCGCCTTCGGCGGCGGCGTGGTCGGCGATCTCGCCGGGTTCGCCGCCAGCATCCTGCGGCGCGGCGTAGCGGTGGTGCAAATGCCCACCACTCTCCTCGGCCAGGTCGATAGCGCGGTGGGCGGCAAGACCGGCATCAACACCCGCCACGGCAAGAACCTGGTGGGAACATTTCATCAGCCGCGCCTGGTTCTGGCCGACATCGGCGTGCTCGACACCCTGCCCCGGCGGCACGTCGTCGCCGGCTACGCCGAAGTGGTCAAGTATGGGCTGATCGACGATCCCGAGTTCTTCGCCTGGCTCGAGGCCAACGGCGACGCCGTGTGCGCCGGCGACCGCGCGGCCCAGCGGCGCGCCGTGGTCGCGAGCTGCCGCGCGAAAGCGCGCATCGTCGCCGCCGACGAGCGCGAATCGGGGAGCCGCGCGCTGCTCAATCTCGGCCACACCTTCGCCCACGCGTTCGAGGTCGAAGCCGGCTACGGCGACCGCCTGCTCCACGGCGAGGCGGTGGCCGCCGGCCTGGTGCTCGCCTTCGAGCTGTCGGCGCGCCTGCGACTGTGTCCAGCGGCCGACGTCGAGCGCGTGCGCCGCCACCTCACCGCCGTCGGCCTGCCGACCAGCCCCGGGGCCGTGGTCGGCGAAGACGCCGCCGGCCGCCTGCTCGACCACATGGCGCAGGACAAAAAGGTGCGCGACGGCCAGATCGCCTTCGTGCTCACGCGAGGCATCGGCAAGGCATACGTCGACCGCAACGTCGATCGAGCCGCGGTGCTGGCCGCGCTCGACGACTCGCTGGCGCGCCGGCCGGCATCGACCGAGAACCAGTCATGAGGCCGAGTCATAAGGGCGGGTCGCGAGGGCCGAGTCATGAGGGCCGGGCTTGACGCCAACCCTCAAGGCACTCCATAAAGATTTCGAGCCCGACACGCCCGGCGCCGCGGGGCGCCGGATGGGCCATATCAGGCCATGGAAACGGCGCTGCTGATTCCGATTTTGGCGATCGTCGCCTTGCTCGTTCTTTCCGCCTTCTTTTCCGGCTCGGAGACGGCGCTGACGGCCGCCTCGCGCGCGCGCCTGTACCACCTGGAGCGCGAGGGAAATCGCCGCGCCCGGCTTGTCAACCGCCTGGCCGCGCGCAAGGAGCGGCTGATCGGCGCCATCCTGCTCGGCAACAACGCCGTCAACATCTTCGCCTCCGCGCTGGCGACCAGCGTCCTCATCGGCTTGGCCGGCGAAGCGGGCATCGCCTACGCGACGATCGGAATGACGGCCCTCGTGCTGGTGTTCGCCGAGGTGCTGCCCAAGACCTACGCGCTGGCCAACGCCGACCGGGTGGCGCTGGCGGTGGCGCCGGTGATGCGCGTCCTGGTGTTCCTGCTGTCGCCGGTGACGGCGGCGGTGCAAGGCATCGTGAGAGCCACCTTGCGCGTCATCGGCGCTGACACCGCCGGCGGCAAGCAGCTCGTTTCGCCGCACGAGGAACTGCGCGGCGCCATCGACCTGCACGCCAGCGAGGGCGCCGTCGTCAAGCACGAGCGCGACATGCTCGGCGGCATCCTCGACCTCGCCGACGTCGAGGTTCGCGAGGTCATGGTGCACCGCAAGAACATGGTGACGATCGACGTCAGCGAGCGCCCCTCGCGCATCGCCGACCAGGTGATCGCGCACCCATACACCCGCTTTCCGCTGTGGCGCAACGAGCCGGACAACATCATCGGCTTGCTTCACGCCAAGGACCTGCTGCGCTCGGTGCGGACGCACCAGGCAGATCTCGACAGGATCGACATCGCCGCGATGGCGTTGGATCCCTGGTTCATTCCCGAAACCACGACGCTGCGCCGGCAGCTCCAGGAGTTCCGCCAGCGGCGCGCCCACTTCGCGCTCGTCGTCGACGAGTACGGCGCGCTGATGGGCATGGTCACCCTCGAGGACATACTCGAGGAGATCGTCGGCGACATCGTCGACGAGCACGACGTCGTCTTCACCGGGGTCAAGGCCAGCCCGGACGGTTCGTACATCGTGAATGGCACCGTCACCATCCGCGATCTGAACCGCGAGTTCGAATGGGACCTGCCCGACGACGAGGCCACCACCATCGCCGGCTTAGTGATCCACGAGACCCAGCACATACCCGAGGTGGGCCAGTCGTTCGTCTTCTACGGGCTCAAGTTTGAGATTCTCACCCGCCAGCGCAACCAGATCACCTCGCTGCACATCACGCCGACGCGGCAAACCGACGAAACGACGGCGCCGTAACCGGCATGGGGCGCTCGAGCGCTGGCCCGAATGGTGGGGTGCAAGACGCCCGACCCGGGGGAACGCCGGGTGTGGGCGTCACACCGCCGCGGCGGCGCGTGCCCGGTCGACACGAAAGCGCTCGCCGCGGCCGGCCCTCGGTCGGCCTCGCCGCGTCGCCGCCGCGCGGAAGCAACTCAAGGCACCCGCGCGGAGGCCTGCCGTAAGCGCCGATTGGGGACGTGAATGGTCTGCTTGCGAGTAGACGGCGCGCAGCGTCCGCCCATAGCGGCGCGGGATTTCTGCACGCGCACCCAGGATCCGGGGTCGCCGTGGCCGGCTATCGCGTGGCCCTCCGGCGTCGCCGCCTCGCGAAAGTAGCTCAAGATGAAAACGCGCAGGCCCGCCGTAAGCGCCGACTGGGGACGCGAACGGTCGGCCTTCGAGCAAATATCGTGCACAGTGCGCCCCTCGCGGCGCGCGATTTCCGTGAGCGCATCCCACATCTGGGGTTCAAGCCGAACGCTGGTACGATGACCGTTAACGACGATGTTACGATTTACAAGGGAGCTCCCCATTGCAACTTCCCCCGATGCCTCGCCCAAGACAGACGCGCGTTTCAGGCGTCATCTCGCCGCTTGAGAAAGCGGTATACAGCCGATGCGGGAAAAATTGTTGCATACTTCAGTTGTTATTCCAAACGAGAAAGTCCCTCATTGATACACATAACCGTGAGCGCGGTAGCGGCGCGGCAAGACCGTCCGTCAGCGGGCGGCGTCCTCGTCGGGCGTCATCGTCGAGAGCTCGAGGGCGTGGACGTGGCTTTCGATCTCGGCGGCGAGGATTCGATAGACCAGGCGCTGGCGCGCGAGGCGGTCGAGGCCTTCGAACCGCATCGAGACGACCTCGACACGAAAATGGGTCTCGCCCTCGGGCCGCGCGCCCACGTGGCCGGCGTGCCGGCACGAGTCGTCGACGACATCGAGCCGCACCGGCGCGAGAGCTTCGGTCAGTTTGGTGCTGATCGCCGTCGCTACGCGCATCTTTGCCCATCCCTCTGAGTGGCCGGCCGCTCGCCGCGCCTCCTGCTCTCGACAGTTGGCGCATACGGCGCCTCAGTCAAGCCGCCGGCACGGCTTGCCAGCCGCGGGCGAAGCCGCCATACTTATCCCATGCCCCGCGTCGAGCGAGCATCGTTTGACATTGACGGCGAGCAGCCTCAGCCTCGCCCGCGCGCCTGCGATCACCCCGGCTGCGCCGACGAGGGGCTTCACCGCGCTCCGCGCGCGCGCGACCAGCTCACCAGCTACTACTGGTTCTGCCTCGATCACGTGCGCGGCTACAATGCCAGGTGGGACTTCTTCGTCGGCATGAACCAGTCCGAGATCGACGCGTTCCGGTGCGCCGACGTCACCGGCCATCGCCCGACCTGGCCGATCGGCCCGCGGCGGCGCTTCAACAGTTTGTGGGATGGCGCGGCGTGGCGCGACCTTTTCGCGCTCTTCGGCGCCAACGGCGACTCCGGGAGGCACTGGGGGCCGGCGCCTCCGCCACCGGCGAGAGAGCGCGACGCGCTGGCGGTGATGGACCTCGGGGGCGGCGCTACCCAAGCCGACATCAAGACCCGCTTCAAGCAGCTGGTCAAGCGCCACCATCCCGATGCCAACGGCGGCAACAAGGTGGGCGAGGAGCGGCTGAAGATGGTCATCAACGCCTATCGCCTGCTGGTGCGCCGCCGCGCCGTATAGCACGGTTGCCGCCGTCGCCCGGCGAACCCATCTTGAGAACGGCAGCCACTCATGCTAGGTGCATGAGGCGCGACGCACCGGCGCCCGCCGCACCGACGGTCGCGCCGGGCCGGCGGGGGTTGTTATCGAGCCGCCGCCGCCGCCGCCAACGTCGTTTATTACAGCTGCGGGTATGAATGCGATGACGATTCCGGCCGCCATGGACGAGACGACTGAAATGCCGCTGGAGGGCCCCGATATCCGCATTTCGGTGCGCCAGGTCTTCGGTATCGACAGCGACATGGAGGCGCCGGCGTTCTCGCAGGTGAGCGAGCTCGTCCCCGACCTCGACGAGGCCTACCACTTCGACCACGTCACCACGTTGGGCATCCTCGCCGGCTTCGCCCACAACCGGCGGGTCCTCATCCAGGGCTACCACGGCACCGGCAAGTCGACGCACATCGAGCAGGTGGCGGCGCGGCTCAACTGGCCGTGCATCCGCGTCAACCTCGACAGCCACATCAGCCGCATCGACCTGATCGGCAAGGACGCCATCGTGCTGCGCGACGGCCGGCAGGTCACCGAGTTCCGCGAGGGCATGCTACCGTGGGCGTACCAGCGGCCATCGGCGCTGGTGTTCGACGAGTACGACGCCGGCCGCCCCGACGTGATGTTCGTCATCCAGCGCGTCCTCGAGGCCCAGAGCAGGCTCACGCTGCTCGACCAGAACCGGGTGCTGAGGCCGCACCCGGCGTTCCGCCTGTTCGCCACCACCAACACCGTGGGCCTGGGCGACACCACCGGGCTCTACCACGGCACACAGCAGATCAATCAGGGCCAGATGGACCGCTGGAACATCGTGGTTACGCTCAACTACCTGCCCCACGACGACGAGATCAAGATCGTCCTCGCCAACATGCCGTCGCTCCATACCGAGAAGGGGCGCGAGCTGGTGAGCACCATGATCAAGGTCGCCGAGCTCACCCGCGCCGGGTTCATGGCCGGCGATATCTCGACCGTGATGTCGCCGCGCACGGTCATCACCTGGGCCGAGAACGCTGATATCTTCGACGATGTCGGCTTCGCCTTTCGCGTGACCTTCCTCAACCGGTGCGACGAGCTGGAGCGCGCCAACGTGGCCGAGTACTACCAGCGCTGTTTCGGCGCCGAGCTGCCCGAGTCCGCCGCCGCCGCGGAGCCCTGAGGGTTCTCCGGTGGATGGCCTCGAGCGCCCGGTCGAGCCGTTCAAGCGGGCCGTCGCCGCGGCCATGCGGGCGCTGTCCGCGCGCCGCGAGTTGATTGTCAGCTTCGGCAGCGACTCCCCGACCGTGAGCGAAAACGAGGCGAAGCTGCCGCGTCCGCGCGACCTTGCCCCGGGCGCGGTCAGCCTCACGCGCGGCGCCCTCGATGAACTCAGCCGCGCCGCCGATGACCA
>JADFMW010000115.1 GCA_022563655.1 Pseudomonadota bacterium | reverse complement strand
CATCGTCGAGGGGCGCCATCCGCCTGGACTGACGGCACGCCGACTTATGCGCGAAATACTGCTTCCGCTCGAGTGGGGCGAGCAACGCACCGCGCTGGGGTTTTCGTGATCCGAGCGCACTCGTGCCACGATTCGCTGACACACCTCTCACCACGCACGTGAAGGGCTTACTCGTTCCGGATCTTCCCGTATCGGCAACGATGGGATCGGGAAACCAGCGCTTTGAACGGTGCCACCAATAAGGCCCAATGAGATATTCGCGGACACAGCGCACCGAATCCGGGACCACTGCGTCTCTCGGGACCGCCGGGGGATGCTACAAGTGCGCCAAGCCACGGAAACGTCGGGAGAAGTTCGAATCCCGAGGAATTACAAAAAACTATTCTATAACAACGCGCTAAGTTTGGCGGAGGGACGGGGATTCGAACCCCGGACACCTTTCGGTGAACACGCTTTCCAGGCGTGCGCCTTAAACCACTCGGCCATCCCTCCGGGGCGTGCGCGCGGCGCCTCGCCGCGCAACTGTATAGCCGAGCGGCGGAGCCGTGGCAAAGCGCGGCGCTCGGGCGTGCGCGCCGGGCATGGACGCCTTCATCACGGCGATGACCGCCCGGGCGCCTCGGCCTTGAGCCCTTGCCGATGGCCGCCGCGTCCGCCATGCTGGGCGCGACGTTCCCGAATGGCGGGGGACCCATGGTGGCGTCGGTCCTGTCACCCGAGATCAAGCTCGAGCCCTACTGGTGGGAGGCGGCTCCCAGGCCCGCGCCGCGCGCCGAGCTGCCCGCGGCGTGCGACGTGGCGATCGTCGGCTCGGGCTTTACCGGGCTGTCGGCGGCGCTCACGCTGGCCCGCGCCGGGCGTCGTGTCGTGGTGCTCGAGGCGGGCGCGCTGGGCCACGGCGCCAGCTCGCGCAACGGCGGCATGTGCGGCGGCATGTTCAAGGTCGCCTTTTCCCGGCTCTGCGCCCGCCTCGGCCTGGCGCGCGCCGCCGCGATCTACAAGGAAGGGCAGGCGGCGCTCGACCACCTCGCCGGGCTCATCGAGCGCGAGCGCATCGATTGCCATTTCGCGCGCGTCGGCCGCTTCACCGGCGCCCACGCGCCGGGGCGCTACGAGGCCCTGGCCCGCGAGACCGAGCTGTTGCGCAAGCACGTCGGCATCGAGGCCGACATGGTGCCGCGCGGCGAGCAGCACCGCGAGATCGGCTCCGACGCCTACCACGGCGGCCGCGTGCTGCACCGCGACGGCGGCCTGCACCCGGCGCTCTACCATCAGGGCCTGCTCGAGCGCGCGGTCGCGGCCGGCGCCGTCGTCGCCGCCGACGCGCCGGTCACCGCCATCGCCCCCGAGGGCAAGGGCTTCACCATCGCCACCGGCCGCGGAAAGCTCGCGACGCGCGACGTGATCGTCGCCACCAACGGCTACACCGGCCTGGCGACGCCGTATTTCCGCCGCCGGCTGATCCCGGCGCGGAGCTTCATCATCGCCACCGAGCCGCTGGCGCCCGAGGTGATGGCGCGGCTGATGCCCAAGCGCCGCATGCTCACCGACACCAGGAAGAACGTCTATTACTTCCGGCCTTCGCCCGACGGCCGGCGCATCCTGTTCGGCGGCCGGCCCACGTATGGCGGGGCGGACCTGCGCGTCGCCGGCGCCCGGCTGCACCGCTTCATGACCGGCATCTACCCGGAGCTCGCCGACGTGCGCGTCAGCCACAGCTGGTCGGGCTACATCGCCCTCACCTTCGACCGGCTGCCGCATACCGGCCGGCAAGACGGCGTCCACTACGCCCTCGGCTATTGCGGCTCGGGCGTGGTGATGGCGACCTACCTCGGCCACAAGACGGCGCTCCGCGTCCTCGGCGACGCCGACGCCGCGACGCCGCTCGACGGGCGCGCGTTCCCGACGATGGCGCTCTATACCGGCACGCCCTGGTTCGTGCCCGCGGTGGCGCTCTACTACCGCATCGCCGACCGCCTGGCGCGCTGAGCGGCGGGCGCGCCCTCGCCGTCAGCCCTCGAGAACGAAGGTGATCTCCATCGTTGCCCGGTATTCCTCGATCTTCCCGTCGGTGACCTTGGCCTTCTGCTCGATCACGTGAAGTCCGGTTATGCCGCGCAGTGTTTGGTTCGCCCTGCGAAGACCTTCCTGAATAGCGGCGTCGAAGCTTTGCGGTGAAGCGGCGGTGATCCTGATTACGCTAGCGACAGCCATGTCTCGCCTCCCTGGTTCCCGTCGTCGAATACCACTTACCGGCCCGCGGAGGGGCAGGAGCTTGCCCGGTGCCCCGCCCGGAGTCCGGCGCCGTGGTTGCGATCCCCCGGCGCGAATGCCGCCAACACGTCGCCCTGGAATTTCTCCGGGTTGTCGCGGCGGCGTTCACCCGTTCGATCGAGTGTGCCAGAGTTGCGCTCTTTCGTCGATGCCGAGGGGCGCGAAAAGCGCCCTGGTGAAGCGCGCGGCCTTCTGCTACGAAAATCGAGGCGGGTAGCCTGCGGTCACGTCGGGCCGGAACGAGTCGGTCAAGGGGGGCGCCATGAAATCGCACGCGCGGGTGGTCGTGATCGGCGGCGGCGTGGTCGGCTGCGGCGTCTTGTATCACCTCGTCAAGATGGGCTGGTCCGACGTGGTGCTGGTCGAGAAGACCGACCTCACCGAGGGCTCGACCTGGCACGCGGCGGGTCTGTTGCCGCTGTTCAACATGAGCTACAGCGTCGGCCGGATCCACAAGTATTCGGTCGATCTCTACAAGAAGCTCGAGCACGAGACCGGCCAGAACGTGAGCTTCCACGTCACCGGCAACCTGCGTCTCGCGACCAACCGCGAGCGCATGGACGAGTACCACAAGTACTGCGGCACGGCGAACACCATCGGCGTGCCGTTCGAGATGATCGGTCCCAAGGAGATCAAGGAGCGTTGGCCGCTGTGCAACGTCGACGGCCTGGTGGGGGCGCTGTATCATCCGCACGATGGCCACGCCGCCCCGGCCGACGTCACCCAGGCGCTGGCCATCGGGGCGCGCAACGGCGGCGCCGAGATCTACCGCCAGACCGAGGTTACGGCGATCGAGCAAACGGCGGGCGGCGAGTGGCTGGTCAAGACCGATCGGGGCGACATCGCCTGCGAGCACGTCGTCTCCGCCACCGGCGCCTGGGCGCGCCAAGTCGGCGCCATGGTCGGCCTCGACGTGCCGACGATCCCGGTCGAGCACCAGTACATCGTGACCGAGCCGGTGCCGGAGCTCGAGGAGAGGCACGCGGCCGGCTTGCCGGAGCTCGCCGTGCTGCGCGAAAGCGACGCCTCGTACTACATGCGCGAGGAGCGCCAGGGCCTGATCCTCGGCCCCTACGAGAAGGGCGCCAAGGCGTGGGCGGTCGATGGCGTACCCGAAGGGTTCGGCCGCGAGCTGCTGCCGCCCGACATCGACCGCCTCGAGCCTCACATCGAGGCGGCGATCAATCGCGTGCCGGTGTTCGGCAAGGTCGGCGTCAAGGACTGCATCAACGGTCCGATCCCTTACACGCCCGACGGCAGCCCGCTGGTCGGCCCCGCCTGGGGTCTCAGGAACTACTGGCTCAACGAGGGTCACAGCTTCGGCATCACCGCCGCCGGCGGCTCGGGCAAGTACCTCGCCGAGTGGATCGTCGAGGGCGAGGCGAGCATCGACATGCTCGCCATCGACCCGCGCCGCTTCGGCGCCTACGCCAACAAGCACTACCTCAAGGCCAAGAACGAGGAGGCCTACGAGCACGTCTTCGTCATCCACTACCCCGACGAGGAGCGGCCCGCGGCGCGGCCGGCGAAGACCAGCCCGTGCCACGGCCGGCTGGCGGCGCTCGGCGCCGTGTGGGGCCAGCGCTACGGCTGGGAGCGGCCCAACTGGTTCGCGCCCGCGGGCGTCGAGGCGAAGGACGATTGGAGCTTTCGCCGCAGCAAGTACTTCGAGCCGGTCGGCGCCGAGTGCCGCCTGACCCGCGAGCGCGCGGCGCTCATCGACATCACCAGCTTCTCGAAGTTCGAGGTCTCGGGCCCCGGCGCCGAGGCGTACCTCGATCGCATGGTCGCCAACCGCCTGCCGCGGAACGTGGGCCGGATCAAACTTTGCCACGCGCTGACGCCCTCGGGCGGCGTGCGCAGCGAGTTCACGATCACGCGGCTGGGGCCCGAGCGCTTCTACCTGATCAGCTCGGGCGCGGCCGAGCGCTACGACTATGACCTGCTGCTCAAGCGCCTTCCCGACGACGGCGCCGTCCGCGTCGAGAACGTCACGACGAGCCACGGCGTCTTGGTGCTGGTGGGCCCGCGGGCGCGCGACGTGCTCGCCGAGATCACCGACGCCGATCTCTCGAACCAGGCGTTCCCGTGGCTCTCGGGTCGGCACATCTCGGTGGGCCTCGCCCCGGTCCGCGCGCTTCGCGTGAACTTCGTCGGCGAGCTCGGCTGGGAGCTGCATCACCCCATCGAGTACCAGCTGCAGATCTTCGATGCCCTGATGGCGGCCGGCGAGAAGTTCGGCCTCGGTCAGTGCGGGATGCGCGCGATGGATTCGCTCAGGATCGAGAAGTCGTACCGCATGTGGGGGCAGGATCTGACCACCGAGTACTCGGCGCTCGAGGCCGGTCTCGACCGCTTCGTCCGCCTCGACAAGGGCGAGTTCGTCGGCCGCGAAGCGCTGGTGAGGCAGCGGCGGGACGGGGTGCCGCAACGCTTCGTCACCCTCGCGGTCGAGGCCGACGACGCCGACGCGCTGGGCAACGAGCCGATCTACCGGGATGGGCGCTTGGTCGGGCGCGCCACCGCCGGCGCCTATGGCCATGCGGTAAAGAAGAGCCTCGCGCTCGCCTACGTCGAGCCCGAGGCGGCGGCGCCCGGAACGGCGCTCGAGATCGAGATTCTCGGCGACCGCCGGGCGGCCGAGGTGATCGAGCCCTCGCCCCACGACCCCGAGAACGCCCGCCTCAGGGCGTGAGCCCGGCAACTAACGAAATCCCTTTCGTGGGGCATCCCCCTCACCCCGACCCTCTCCCCCTTGATCAAGGGGGAGAGGGAGGGACCCGCGCAGCGGCAGGGTTAGGGGGAGAGGGGGTTGGGGCGAGGAGGGATGGTTCACCCTAGACTTCCTTCGAGAACCAGCGCGCGCCGGCCTCGCCGTGGGCGGCGATGGACTCCTTGTATGCCTGGACCGTCCCGGCCGACGCCTCGGTCTGGTGCTTCGCCTTCCACTCGCCGTACGGCATGCCGTAGACCAACTCGCGCGTCTCGTCGTAGCCGACCTCGAAGCCGCGCTCGTGGGCCGCCGCCTTGTACCACTTGGAAAGACAGTTGCGGCAGAAGCCTGAGAGGTTCATGAGGTCGATGTTCTGCACGTCGGTCCGTTCGCGGAAGTGGTGGACCAGCCGGCGGAACACGGCGGCCTCGATTTCGGTGCGAATCCTGTCGTCCATGGCTCGTCCTCGCGATTGCCTCGGTTGGCGGCTAACATGGTGCGCCGGCGCCGCCGGGTCCAGCGCCGCTCAGCCGGCGTCGAGACCGCTCACGGTGTCCGCGATCAACAGGTCGACGACGGCGACGAGCGCCTCGCGGTCATCGGCCCCGGCGGCGCGCGCGGCGGCGTAGGCGCGAAGCTGGCGTTCGGCGCCGGTGCCGCCGGCGACGATGGCGCGCGCGTGCTCGACCTCGGCCGTGCACCCGAGCCGCTCGGCGTCCTCGCGCACCAGCCCGATCAACTCTTCCAGGAGCTCGCGGTAGGGCACCAGCTCGCCCTTGCCGAAGTCGACCAGATCGCCCTCGATGCCATAGCGCTGCGCGCGCCAGCGGTTCTCGTGCACCAGGATGCGCGGATAGATGCGCCAGCGCTGGTTGTCGCGGCGCAGCCGGTAGAGCAGGCTCACCAGGCACTGGGTCAGCGCCGCTATCGTCGCCGCGTCGTCGAGGCGCGGGCACACGTCGGCGAGACGCATCTCGAGCGTCGGGAAGCGCGCGCTCGGGCGCAGGTCCCACCACAGCTTGCTGGCGTCCTCGATCAGCTTGGCGCCGACGAGCTGGCCGAGCATCCGCTGGTATTCGGCGAAGCTGTCGTAGCGGTCGGGCAGGCCGGTGCGGGGCAGCGCGTCGAACACCGCGACGCGATACGACTTGAGCCCGGTGTCCTCGCCGCCCCAGAACGGCGACGAGGTGCTCAGCGCCAACAGGTGCGGCAGGAAATAGGTCATCTGGTTCATCAGGTCGATGCGCAGCTCGTCGTCGTCGATGCCGACGTGGACGTGCATGCCGCAGATCAACAGCCGGCGCGCCACCGCCTGCAGGTCGCGGGCGAGCACTTCGTAACGTTCCTTGACGACGTGCTGCTGCTCCTGCCAGCGGGCGAAGGGATGGGTCGAGGCGGCGATCGGCGCGATGCCGTAGCGCTCGCCGCAGGTGGCGACGGTGGCGCGCAAATGCGCCAGGTCGGCGCGCGCCTCGCGCACGGTCTTGTAGGGCCGCGTGCCGACCTCGATCTGGGCGCGCAGGAATTCGGGGCTGACTTGTCCCTCGAGCAGCGATTCGCAATCCTTCATCATGCCCGCGGGCGGATCGGGCGCGAGGTCGCGCGTCTCGCGATCGACGAGCAGGTACTCCTCCTCGATTCCCACGGTGAAGCTCGGTTCGCGGATCGCCATCTCAGCTCCCGGGCGCCTGGCCGGCGAGCACCTCGATGAGCGCCGCCGCCATCACGTTGGCCCACGCCTCGGCGCCATGGTGGGTGTCGATGAGGTCCTGGCGAATCTCGACGGTCACGTGCGGCAGGTCCCGCGCCACCGCGTGGTGGGGAATCGAGCAGGGGATCGGGACCCGCCCCGAGTAGGGCTCGTTGTCGCCGACACAGATCGCCGGATCGGCGGCGAGAAGCTCGATCAGCGGCGCCGCGAGCCGGGGGTCGCGGTCCCACAGGATGCCGACGTGCCACGGACGCTCGAAGCCGTCGAGCATCGGCGTAAAGCTGTGCATCGAGATCACCGCCGGCGGGCCGGCCCGCCTCGCCACCCGGGTAATCATATCGTCGACGGCGTCGTGGTAGGGCCGGAAGCACGCGTCGGCGCGGGCGCGCGCCGCCTGGTCATCGACACCCCGGTTGCCGGGGATCTCGACCTCGTCGCTCACCCGGGGAATCGAGGCCGGCGAATCGAGCGGCCGGTTGCAGTCGATCACCAGCCGCGAGTAGCCCGCCAGCACCGCCGGCGCGTCGATGAGCGCGGCGACGCGGCGGGTGACGTCGCCGGCGCCGATGTCCCAGCCGACGTGCAGGCGCAACCGCGACTCGTCGAGCCCCAGGCAGTCGAGCGCCGCCGGCACCGCCCAGCTCGCGTGGTCGCAGAACAGCACCGCCCGGGCGCGGCCTTCCGGGTTGACGATCTCGAAGGGCGGCGGGTCGCCATCGCCGAGAAGCGCCGGACGGTTGGAGGAAAGCGGGATAACGGTTGCGGTCATGCGGCGACTATAGCGAAAATGCGGGCGGGGAAAACCCGCCCGGTCGCCGCGTGGCCGGCCGGCTTGAACCGCTTTAAGATCTTGACGAACATCCCATGGCGCCACCAGCATCCGATCCACGCGTCCTGTTGCGTGACCTGTTCGACGCCGCGGTCGCGGCGGCGGCGCCGGCGCAATGCCTGCCGCCGCATCTCCCCGACCCGCCGCGCGGGCGCACGATCGTGGTCGGCGCCGGCAAGGCGGCGGCGACGATGGCGCGGGCGGTCGAAGACCACTGGCCGGGCGATCCCGGCGGCCTGGTCGTGACCCGTTACGGCCACGCCGTTCCGACCCGCGGCATCGAGGTCGTCGAGGCGGCGCACCCGGTGCCCGACCGCGCCGGCCGCGAGGCCGCCCGGCGCATCCTCGATCTGGTCGCGCCGCTGGGCGAGGACGACCTCGTGCTGTGCCTGATCTCGGGCGGCGGCTCGGCGCTGCTGGCGCTCCCCGCCGAGGGCGTGACGCTCGAGCACAAGCAGGAGGTCAACCGCGCGCTGCTGCGCGCCGGGGCGACGATCAGCGAGATCAACTGCGTGCGCAAGCACCTCTCGGCGGTCAAGGGAGGGCGGCTTGCCGCGGCGGCGGCGCCGGCGCGCGTCGTCGCGCTTCTCATCTCCGACGTTCCCGGCGACGATCCGTCGGTGATCGCCTCGGGTCCCACGGTCGCCGACCCGACGCGCTTCGCCGACGCCCGCGCCGTCCTCGCCAGATACGGCATCGACCCGCCGGCCCCGGTGGCGGCGCGGCTGCGGGACGAGCGGGACGAAACGCCGAAGCCGGGGGATCCCCGCCTGGCGCGGTGCGAGGCGCGGCTGATCGCCACGCCGCAAGCGTCGCTCGAGGCCGCCGCCGCATGCGCGCGGGAGGCGGGGTTCGCGCCGCGCATCCTCGGCGACAGCCTCGAAGGCGAGGCGCGGGTGCTGGGGCGCGAGCACGCGGTGATCGCCCGCCGGGCCAACGCTCCTTGCGCGATTCTCTCGGGCGGGGAGACGACGGTGACGGTCCGCGGCCGGGGACGCGGCGGGCGCAACGCCGAGTACCTGCTGTCGCTGGCGATCGCGCTCGACGGCGCGCCCGGCATCCACGCCATCGCCTGCGACACCGACGGCATCGACGGCAGCGAGGACAACGCCGGGGCGGTGATTACGCCCGATACGCTGGCGCGCGCGAAGGCCGCG
>JADFMW010000114.1 GCA_022563655.1 Pseudomonadota bacterium | reverse complement strand
GGCGCCGGTGGTCGCCGCGCCGCCGCCGACGACCACGGCGTGGCCGCGGCTGTATTTGTGGCCGTCGAGGCGGGGCCAGGGATAGCGCGCGCGCCACAGCGCCGGGGCGTTGGCGTGAAGGTTCACGTCAAGCCGATCGAGCGCGGCATCGGGAATGCCGATGTCGGCGACCACGACCTCGCCGCACAGCGCCCGTCCCGGCAACAGCAGGTGGCCCGGCTTGCGGCGGAAGAAGGTGACGGTGAGCACGGCGGGCGCCGCGGCGCCGGACGCCTCGCCGCTATCTCCGTGGACGCCGCTCGGCACGTCGACGGCGACGCAGGGCAGCCGGCGCGCGGCGAGCGCCTCGATCACGGCGCGCGGGGCGCCCTCGAGCGGGCGCGAAAGGCCGGCGCCGAACAGGGCGTCGACGACCAGCTCGGCGCCGTCGAGCACCGCCGCATCGAGCGCCGCGACATCGAGCGCCGCGACTGGCCCCTCCCAGCGCGCCGCCATGAGCGCCGCCGCGCCCTTGAGCTTGCCGGTCGGGCCGTCGAGCGCCAGCGTCACGGGCCAGCCGGCGGCGCCGAGGACGCGGGCGACGACGAAGCCGTCGCCGCCGTTGTTGCCGGGCCCGCACAGCACCGCCACCGGGCGCGGCGACCAGCGCTCGACGATCGCCCGGGCGACGGCGCCGCCGGCGTTCTCCATCAGCGTCTCGACGTCCACGCCCGAGTCCGCCGCCGCCTTGTCGGCGGCGTAACTCTGCGCCACCGTCAGCAGCGCCAGCGACGCGCTGTCGTCGTTCGAGCGGTCTTTCGGCCGTGCAGGACTTTTCCCCATGTCTCGCCTGCATCCGTTTTGCGCCGGCGCGACCATAACGCGCCGGCCCGGCGTTGTCGCGCCCTTGAGGCGGCGACCGCGCCGACCCGGCTGCTCGGAGGCCGCACATCCATCCTGAACCAGAGTTCGCAACGGACAGGACAGCGATTCCGCGGCAGGTAACTGAATGGGGTTGCGCGCGGGGCGCAACGACGTAACATTACGGCCGCTTATCAAATCGGGAAGAGGTGGGGTTTGAGCGACCACAAGCGGCGCAGGATCGAGGAGTATCTTTCGCGGCTGCTTGGCTACGCGCTGAGCCTCACGACCGACCGGGGCTCTGCGGAGGAACTGGTCAACGAGTGCGCCGTCCGGTCGCTCGCCGCGAAGCGTGTCCCGAACGACGAGCCCGCGTATCGCGCGTGGCTGTTTCGCATCTTGCGCAACGCCTTTCTCGATCAGTTGCGAAAGGCCGGGCGCGAGTTCGCCGCGCCCACGGAGGAGCCGAAGGTTGATGGCAGCGCCGTTTGGGACTATGACGACCGGCTGATCAGCGCCCTGACGGTCCGGACCGCCATGGCCCGACTCGCTCCACACTACCGCGAGATCATCGCGTTGGTCGATCTCGCCGGCTTCAGCTACCGCGAGGCCGCGACCATCCTGGAGGTACCGCGGGGCACCGTGATGAGCCGGCTGAGCCGAGCGCGAGGTGCGCTGCTCGACCAAATCGCCGAGGGGAATGTCCTGCCCCTCGCCGCCAGACAGGGAAGAATATGAACGGCGACCGGCCGAGCTGGGAAGATCTCAACGCCTATGTCGACGGCGAGCTGTCGCCGCCGGACCGCGCCGAGGTCGCCGCCGCCTTGGCCGCGCGGCCGGCGCTGGCCCAAAGCGTCGCCGTGCTGACGAAGCTGAAGGCGGCCGCGGGCGAAGAGACCGAGACGGCCGCGCGGGACGATTTCCTGCCGCCCCGACGACCGGTCTGGCGCGGCCAGCCCTGGAGCCGCATCGCCGCCGGGCTCGTCGTCGCGCTCGGTATCGCCGCCGCCGCGGCGCTCATACCCTGGCGCGCCGAAGACGGCGACGCCTGGCTGACCGCGCCCCTCGCCGCCCACGAAGCTTGGGTGGCGAGCGGTAACGCCGGCCTTTCCGGAGGTGGCGCGGGCGCTCTGCTTGTTGGACTCGCCACCCTGGGGAGCGGTGCGGAGATTCCCGATTTGACCGCCGCCAAGCTCGTGATCACGGGAGCGCGTTTCGTCCCGGCCAGCGACGAGCAGTCCCCGGCGGTGCACGTCGTCTATAGCGGCACCCGCGGTTGCCGCGTAACCCTGTGGATCACGCCGCCTCCTCCGGGGCTCGACGCAGAGAAGCTCACGCTCCACCAACGCGGCCCCTACCGGGTGTACGGCTGGCGCGCGGGCGATCTCGCCTACGTTCTGATTTCGAGCGTCCATCCCGCGCGCTTCGAGTTGATCGCGCACACGGCGCGAAAGGTCACGCTCGAGCGCGTTCAGCCCGACGCAGAAACCAAGACCGCGCTCCGGCGCAGCCGTAACCAAAGCCCGCCATGCCAACATAAAGACGCGCCGGTCGCCGGGTCTTAGCGCTGCAACAAATTTTAATTGGAATAATTCAGATCGGCCGCCCGTTTCTTCTATATGGGGGTAAGCGCACCGTCGACGGTCGTATGCGCCGCCAGGCGCACTGCAAACGGGGGCATCATGCCAAAGGACAATCCGAAACTCCACGCCGACGAGAAGGAAGTCGACCTTTTCGAGCTTTACGCCCACGACCCCGAGCTCGCCGACGAGCTGGTGTTCGGGCGCATCCCGCACCAGGACCGGCGCGGGTTCCTGGGAGGGGCCGGCCTTGCGACCATGGGGGCGCTTATCGGAGCCACCATCCCGTTCCATCGCAACATGCCGTCGGGATTCATTCCCGAGGCCATCGCCGCGACCGAGATGGAGATCAAGGGCAAGCAAGGGCTGACTGTCCTCAACGACCGCCCGGTCAACGCCGAAACCCCGGCGCATAACCTCGACGACGACGTGACGCCGACCGCGCGGCACTTCATCCGCAACAACGGCATCCCGCCGGAGGATATGAACCCCGACACCTGGACGCTGACCGTCGATGGCTTTGTCGACAACCCGCTGAAACTCTCGATCGCCGACCTCAAAAGCAAGTTCGAGGTGGTCACCCGCCAGATCTGCATCGAGTGCGGCGGCAACGGGCGCTCCTTTTTCGAGCCCAAGGCCAAGGGCAACCAGTGGTCGCTGGGCGCCGTCGCCTGCGCCGAGTGGACCGGTGTCCGCCTGGCCGACGTGCTCAAGGCCGCCGGCGTCAAGACGCAGGCCATCTACACCGCCCATTACGGGTCGGACACGCACCTTTCCGGCACACCCGGCAAGCTGCCGATCTCCAGGGGCGTGCCAATCAAGAAGGGGATGGATTCGAACAACCTGATCACCTTCGCCATGAACGGGGAGCCGATCCATCCCATGAACGGGGCGCCGCTCCGGCTCCACATTCCGGGGTGGCCGGGCTCGTTCTCGCACAAGTGGTTCAACCGCATACAGCTCCGCGACGTGGTGCACGACGGGACGAAGATGACCGGCGCCGCCTATCGGTTGCCCCCGCACCCGGTGGCCGCCGGCGCCAAGGTGGACACGAAGAAGATGGTGTTCATCGAGTCGATGGTGGTCAAGTCGCTGATCACCTCGCCCGCGACCGGCATCAAGCTGCCCAAGGGCGAGCGTTCGGTGCGGGTGCACGGGCACGCCTGGGCCGGCGACAACACGGTCAAGGCACTGGACCTCTCGATTAACTTCGGCGTTACCTGGATCCAGGCCAAGCTCGATTCGCCGCCCAACCCCTACGCCTGGCAGCGGTTCTCGCAGACGGTGCAACTGCCGCAGGAGGGCTACTACGAGATCTGGGCCCGGGCCACGGACGACCAGGGCCGCATGCAGCCTTTCGCCATCGCCTGGAACCCGAAGGGCTACATGAACAACTCCATGCATCGAATCTCGGTGTATGCGTCCTGAAACGGCTAAGTCTGTTCCTGGCTGCCGCGATCGTCGCGGCCGCCCTGGCCGGTTGGGGAGCCCTCTCCTCCCCAGCCGCGCCGGCGGCTGAGCGGACCTCGACAGGGCCTGGGCGGACCTCGACAGGGCCTGGGCGGACCTCGACAGGGCCTGGGCTGACCGCCGACTACGGCGGCCTTCCCGAAGGCCCGGGGCGCGAGGCGGTTTTTTACACCTGTTCGGCGTGCCACTCGATCCGGCTCGTGGTGCAGCAGCGCCTGAGCCGCGACGTCTGGGACGAGACGCTCGACTGGATGGTCGAGGAGCAGACCATGCCCGAACTCGACCCGGAGGAGCGCGCGGTCATCCTCGACTACCTGTCGACGTTCCTCTCGGCAACGTCCCCCTGACGCCCTAGCCCGCATCCTGGTGAGAAATGCGGGCTAACCCCGCTTCTTGGCCAGCACGTACTCGAGCTTCCGCATCACGAGTTGGGTCAGATCCGCCTCGCTGGCAGTGGCCGGGCCGACGATCGACACCTCGGTCAGCGTCCTGGGCTCCATCGCGGTCACCTTGACCGACGCGCCGACGCGATGGAACTCGATGATCACATCGTCTTCGCCGAGCGGCTCTTTCGACGGCTTCATGGCTCCGGTCGCGCTTCAGCTCCCACGCCCATAGGCTACACCTTCCCCGCGCTTGTACCCAGCCCCTTGCGCGACGCCAACATTCGGTGTGCACGTACGCGGCGTGGCGCTACAATCAAGATTATCAGCACCGCACGCCCGCAACGGAGAGCACCATGATCAAGCCGCTTGCCGCCGGCGCCGAGGCCCGCCCGAAGGGCACGGAAAAAGCGCCGTTCCAGTGGGACGATCCGTTCCACCTCGACGACCAGCTGAGCGAGGACGAGCGCCTGATCCGCGACACCGCGCGCGACTACGCCCAGGAAAAGCTGATGCCGCGCGTGCTCGAGGCCAACCGCCACGAGCGCTTCGACCGCGAGATCGTCACCGAGATGGGCGCGCTCGGCCTGCTCGGCGCGACGATCGAGGGCTACGGCTGCGCCGGCGTCAACCAGGTCTCGTACGGCCTCATCGCGCGCGAGCTCGAGCGCGTCGATTCGAGCTACCGCTCGCTGATGAGCGTGCAGTCGAGCCTGGTGATGCACGCGATCCACGCCTACGGCACCGACGAGCAGCGCGAGACGCACCTGCCGCGGCTGGCGCGCGGCGAGATCCTCGGCTGCTTCGGCCTGACCGAGCCCGACCACGGCTCCGACCCGGGCGGCATGACGACGCGCGCGCGGGCGGCAAAGGGCGGCTTCCGGCTCAGCGGCGCCAAGACGTGGATCACCAACTCGCCGGTCGCCGACCTGTTCGTCGTCTGGGCCAAGAACGACGGCGGCGTGATCCGCGCCTTCCTGCTCGAGGCCGGGATGAAGGGCCTGAGCGCGCCCAAGATCGAGGGCAAGTTCAGCTTGCGCGCCTCGTCCACCGGCGAGATCGTCATGGACGAGGTGTTCACGCCGGCCGCCAACGAACTGCCCGGCGCCTCGGGCCTCAAGGGGCCGTTCGGCTGCCTCAACCACGCGCGCTACGGCATCGCCTGGGGGGCGCTGGGGGCGGCCGAGTTCTGCTGGCACGCGGCGCGCCGCTACGTGCTCGACCGCAAGCAGTTCGGCCGGCCGCTCGCCGCCAACCAACTGATCCAGAAGAAGCTCGCCGACATGCAGACCGAGATCGCCATCGGCCTGCAAGCATGCCTGCGGGTGGGAAGACTGCTCGACGAGGGCCGCGCCGCGCACGAGGCGATCTCGCTGATCAAGCGCAACTCGGCGGGCAAGGCGCTGGAGATCGCGCGCGCGGCCCGCGACATGCACGGCGCCAACGGCATCTCCGACGAGTTCCACGTCATCCGCCACGTCATGAACCTCGAGACGGTCAACACCTACGAGGGCACGCACGACATCCACGCCCTCATCCTCGGCCGCGCCCAAACCGGCATCCAGGCGTTCACGGGGTGACCTCCGCTGATCAATGTGCCATAGTTAAGATTGCATAGGGGCATTGATAATTCAGGCGTTGGGGGGAGGGGGTGAATGACCGTGAGAGCTTGGGCTGACCGACAGGTCTTTGGAGTGTGCTTGGCCGTGTGCATTTGCATCGGCGGTTCGCTTCCAACGTATGCGGAATCGCAAGACTTTGACCTGGAAGATGTCATCGCAGCTATAAAGGATGAAATTCGAACGGCGCAGGCTACGGAGTCGGGTGAGCCTCGTCTGAAGATCGACCGTGTTGAGGTCGAGTTGACTATCGTTGCGGAGCAAGCAGGCGAGGCCGGCGTTAACATCAAAGTGCCGATTGCTGGCGGACAGTTAGGCGTCGGAGGCAAGAGAAGAACAACCCATAAGATCAAACTTGTGCTTATCCCCTCAACCGTGTCACTTGTTGGGTCCGGCAGCAAATTTGGGTTGGTGAGCGCGATCCAGCGGGTAAAAGAATCTTTGCGTCGCGCAATACACAAACCTCCTGCATTAAAATTGGAGAATTTTGTGTTCGAAGTGGAATTTATGGTTCAACGAAGTGCGAAGGGCGGTATTAGCTTTCTAATTTTTGAGGTTTCCGATTTGAAGAGCGAAAACCTCGTTACGCATAAGCTCCGTATCTATATGTCGTTGGCGACATAGCTAGCATTCGCCCGTATCGTGGGGGGCACAATCATGCGCCGCATATCACATACCCGGTACGTGGCTAGGGCGCTCTTGGCAATTCTGGCCATGATTGGTGGCAAGACTGCCAGTGCTCAGTCCGAATCGGGTGTTCCGCAAGAGATTCTTCGTTCCCTAAACCAGGTCGTACTCATCGGCGACTATGACGAGCCAAAAGGGACTGGGTTTCTCATAACGCGAAATGGGCACGTTCTCACCGCCGCCCATGTTCTGGATAGGAACCCGACTGAGATAAGTTTATATTTCAGGAACGAGCAAACACGACGAAGCGCGCGTGTAGTGAATGTAAATCGCCATCTCGATCTAGCCCTATTAAAAATTACGGCTGCTTCGCTCAAACCTCCTTTCGTATTTTCCGAGAATATTCTGATGGGGGAGCAATTATGGTTGATAGGCCACGAGGTTAATGCCGGCCGCGTGGAGCGATTTAAACTGCGTTTTACTTCGGTCCAAGGTTTCAATGCATTTGATGATATCGAAATAGCGGCCAATGTGTTTCCTGGTTTCAGTGGGGGTCCGGCCTTAAATCTCAATGGAGAAGTCGTCGGGATCATTCAGAGAAACGATATCACAGGAAAATCATACATTCTTCCAACACGAGAAATATTATACTTCCTAGCCGGGCTCAACCTTGTAATTGCTGGTATACCGGACAGACGGAGTCAGAACAGAGAAATCGAAAAACTCAGTGCGTCTGTGGCTGACCTGAAAAAGCAATTAGAGGGCGCTAAGAAACCAACCGCGGCCGGTCACGTCTCGCCAGCAGTTTCAAGAGTTGCGACACCAGGTCAACCCCCTCCGTTCGAGAACAGTTTTCTGAGAGCGTCAGTCATTTCATTTAAAGCGGTGGAAGACGAAACATACCTTATCTTAACTCTAATTTTTGAAAATATAAATAAAGAAGATATTACTGTTTCATTCCAAAGAGATGAAATTGATCGTCGAGAAGCAATTTACAACAAAACGTTATTTGACGAAAAAGGTGGTGTTTGGATAGTGACCAAGAGTGTTGGCATCAAGACGATGCCTGTCGCTTCGCGCCATCGAGGATCCTTGCTTACTCCTGGACATAAAACCCCGGTACTACTGACATTTAAACCTCTTGGGCGCTCGGATGGTACTGTATTCAAATTTGGCGCCAACCTATTCGCTACGATCAGGACAGAGGAAAGGTCTAAGCCATTCAGCTTTTCCATAGATATTGAACAAATCAGATTGGGCTATTAATGATGTGTTGGGGATGTCTGAGCATGTACATGTACGCAGGCGTGTTTATCTTGCACTCAAGACTTAGATTTTGAGACGCTCGACGGCTACCAAGGCAACCGCGATGTCAGTGCCTTCATCCTCAGGTAATCTCGAATGGGATCGAAGGCGTTTTCGGAGCAGGCTCAGATCGCACATGCCCACGCCCACGAAGGAAGTCCTTGCAACGGTCGTCGTACTGCTCACAGCAGTCGGCGCGGCGCACGCCGCCAGCCGGTGTTGCGCGTGTATGCGGTGCCGGGCGGCTCGCACCCGCACGACGTGGCGCCGGCGCCCGACGGCGAGGGGCGTGGTCCAGCTATGAGGGAATGCCCGGCTCTGTCTTACGAAGCGCCGCGCTTTCGCGTCGCCGCGGCCAGGCGTTCCGCCACCCATGCGTTCAGGCTCTTGCCCGCGCTCTGGGCGGCGGTGCTGATGGAACGGTGAACCTCGGGAGCGACCCTAACGACGAACTTGCCCGAGAACGGTTTGTCCGGTTCCTTGCCGCGCTCCGCGCACCAAGCTAGGTAGTCGTCCACCGAGTCTCGAAAGGCTTGGCGGAGTTCATCGACGGAGCGACCCTCGAAGGTGATGACATCACGCAGGTTCGCGATCTCGCCGTGGAAGATCTCCGCCGTGTCGTCGAATTCGACCCGCCCGACGTAACCCTTGTACTCCATCATGGCCTGTACTCCATCATGGCTTGACTCCTGCTGCCACGAGAAAGCGGCGTACCGACTTCACCGCGCCCTTGTTGATCTCCTTGCGGGGATGGAGCCGATCTAGCCCGCATTTCTCACCAGGATGCGGTCGTCACGGGGCAGAGACGCCGACAGGCCAGGAAACGTGCGCAGCGCGACGGCACATCGGGCAAGCGCGTTGACGCAGCCTGTCGG
>JADFMW010000113.1 GCA_022563655.1 Pseudomonadota bacterium | reverse complement strand
GGACCGACCGGGCCGCAGGGCCTGCCGGGCGAACTAGGGCCGCCGGGCGTGCAGGGAATCCCCGGCGTTAAGGGACCGGTGGGGCCCGAGGGCCCGCCGGGCGAACTAGGGCCGCCGGGCGTGCAGGGAATCCCCGGCGTCGAGGGACCGGTGGGGCCCGAGGGTCCGCCGGGCGAGCAAGGCGTGGTCGGCGCGAAGGGACCGATCGGTGATCAGGGACCGATGGGGCCCGAGGGCCTGCCGGTGCCGGGCGAGCCGGGACCCCAGGGCCCGCTGGGCGTGAGTGGCGAGCAGGGGCCGGTTGGCGAACAGGGACCGCCGGGACGCACCGGCCCCGATGGGCGGCTGGGTCCGCGGGGACCGGTTGGCGAGCAAGGATCGCCCGGTGCGCGCGGCGCCAAGGGCCCCGTCGGCTTCCAGGGGCCGCCCGGCCTGCTCGGGCCGCGCGGCTCGGCCGGATTCCGTGGCCCGCCCGGCCCGCCGGGCCCGTCCGGCCCGCGCGGAGCCGTGGGGCCGCGGGCACCGGCGGGGCCGGCCGGCGCCCCCGGCCCGGACGGCGCCCAAGGGCCGCCTGGCCTGGCTGGACCTCCCGGGCCTTCCGGTCCGCCAGGACCGGCGGGTGAACCGGGCGCGACGGCCGAGCTCGACATCTTCATCTCGCCGGAGGCCAACAGCCTGTCCAACCCCACGATCATGTTGGGAAGCCACAACATGTGCGTGCTATCCCGGATCGTGATTCAGAACTTCACCAATCCGGGCCTGCCAGCCGACTACACCGGGACCAAGGCGTGCGAGGTGATCGTGGCGCCGCCGCCGCCGAACCTGCCCTCCAGAGGCGTCGCGCCGGGGCCCACCGGTCCGACGGCGGGCGACGAAACGGCGCAAGGCCCTGGGCGGCCGTGGCAGCTCAACGCCGTGAGCGACAGCCCCGACGTGCTGGTGAAGTGCCGGGCGTACTGCTTCTAACGCTTCCCGAGGCGTCCGCCCGGCGGCGTCGCTTCATCGTTTATTCACCGTTCCGGTCTACATAGCCTAGGGCGAAAGCCGATCACCCGCCGCGCCCGCCACGCAGGGTAAAGCGCGCCACGCAGCCATGAAAATCGCCGTCATCCTGTCTTTCCTGATCGCGGCTCTCGGTGGCGGCGGCTACTTCGCCTGGACCACGTTCTTCTCGGGCGGCGATCAGGCGGTGGCCGGCATCTTCGGCGGTGGCGACGAGGTTCGCTATGTCGAGATCGAGCGCCTGACCGCGCCGTTCATCCGCGACGGACGGTTCGTCCAATACGTCGTTCTCGACGTGAGCCTCGAAGTGCCCAGTGCGGCCGCCGAGTCAAGGGTGCGGCAACTCGTGCCGCGGCTGCGCGACGCCTTCCTCTCGGAGTTGCACCGCTTGGCGCGCACCCGGTCGACTAATCAAAGGCTCATCAACGTGGCGCGGGTCAAGGCGCGGCTCCTGAACCGCGCCGACGGGGTTCTCGGACCCGACGTGGTGAACGAAGTTCTGGTGCAGCTCGCCCATTGACGCCGCGCCGACTTCGGCGCCGTGACGCACCTGTCCATGGTGAGGAGTCCGGGCTGGTTGCGTTATTCGAGCATGTCTGGCATTTTCCGCCGGCGCCGCGCGCCGCGCGCCGTACCGCGTTCAAATTCCCACGGGTGTTCATCGATGCCTAACGTTTACTGGTTTGTCATCGCCAGCGGCTTCGTCGCGCTGGCGTACGGGGTCTATGCCGCCCGTTGGGTGCTCTCGATGGACGCCGGCACGGCGCGCATGCAGGAGATCGCCGATGCCATTCGCGAGGGGGCGAGCGCCTATCTGAATCGCCAGTACCGGACGGTGGCGCTGGTCGGCGCGGTGATCTGCGTCGTCCTTACGGCGCTTCTCGGGATGTACGCGGGTATCGGCTTCGTGATCGGCGCCGTGCTCTCGGCGGCGGCCGGCTACATCGGCATGAACGTCTCGGTACGCGCCAACGTGCGCACCGCCCATGCCGCGCGGGACGGAATCAAGCCGGCCCTCGCGATCGCGTTCAAGTCGGGGGCGGTGACGGGTTTCCTGGTGGTCGGCCTGGGTCTGCTCGGGGTCGCGGGCTACTACGGCGTCTTGCGCGCCAGCGGCGTTGACACGGGCGCTCAGCTCGAGGCGCTTCTCGCGCTTGGATTCGGTGGTTCGCTGATCTCGATCTTCGCGCGTCTGGGCGGCGGCATCTTCACCAAGGGCGCCGACGTCGGCGCCGATCTCGTGGGCAAGCTCGAGGCCGGCATCCCCGAGGACGACCCGCGCAACCCGGCGGTGATCGCCGACAACGTCGGCGACAATGTCGGCGACTGCGCCGGCATGGCGGCCGATCTGTTCGAGACCTACGCGGTGACCATCGTCGCGACAATGCTGTTGGCGGCGATATACTTCAGCGGCGAGACCGAGGACGCGATGCTGCTCTATCCGCTGGCGATCGGCGCCGTGTGCATCATCGCCTCGGTGATCGGGACCTTCTTCGTCCGCCTGGGGCCGAGCGGCAACATCATGGCGGCGCTGTACAAGGGATTCGTCACCACGGCGGTGATCTCGGCCGCCGCCCTGTGGGCGCTGACCGAGCAGCTGCTTGGGTTCGAGACGGCGTTCAGCGCCGGCGGCATCGTCTTCACCGGGCGGCACCTGTTCTACTGCGGTCTCGTCGGGCTGGTGGTGACCGGCCTTCTGGTGTGGATCACCGAGTACTACACCTCGACCGCGTACCGGCCGGTGCGCGACATCGCCGAGGCCTCGACCACCGGTCACGCGACCAACATCATCCAGGGGCTTGCGGTGTCGATGGAGGCCACCGCGCTGCCGGTGGTCGTCATCTGCAGCGGCATTGTCGTCGCATACCTCAACGCCGGCCTGTTCGGCATCGCGATAGCGGCCACGGCGATGCTGGCGCTGGCCGGCATGGTGGTCGCGCTCGACGCCTACGGCCCCGTCACCGACAACGCCGGGGGCATCGCCGAGATGGCCGATCTGCCGGCCGACGTGCGCAAGACGACCGACGCCCTGGACGCCGTCGGCAACACCACCAAGGCGGTGACCAAGGGCTACGCGATCGGTTCGGCCGGGCTTGCGGCTCTGGTTCTGTTCGGCGCCTACACCGAGGATCTGCAGCGCTACTTTCCCGATCTCGGTGTCGATTTCAGGCTGCAGAACCCGTTCGTGGTCATCGGGCTGTTCGTCGGCGGCCTGCTGCCCTACCTCTTCAGCTCTCTTAGCATGAAGGCCGTCGGCCGCGCCGCCAGCGCGGTGGTCATCGAGGTGCGCCGCCAGTTCAAGGAGATCCCCGGCATCATGGAGGGCACGGTGAAGCCGGAGTACGGTCACGCCGTCGACTTGCTGACCCGCGCCGCGATCAAGGAGATGATCGTGCCGTCGCTGCTGCCGGTGCTCGCGCCTGTCGTCCTTTATTACGTGATCCTGGCAATCGACGGCCAAGCGTCGGCGTTCTCGGCGGTCGGCGCCATGCTGCTCGGGACCATCGTCACCGGACTGTTCCTGGCCATCTCGATGACATCCGGCGGAGGCGCGTGGGACAACGCCAAGAAGTACATCGAAGACGGCCACCACGGCGGCAAGGGGTCCGACGCGCACAAGGCGGCGGTGACGGGCGATACCGTCGGTGACCCTTACAAGGACACCGCCGGCCCGGCCGTGAATCCGATGATCAAGATCATCAACATCGTCGCCCTGCTACTGGTCGCCGTGCTCGCGTAGCGGGCGGCGCGGGCGCGCGCGACACTATTGTGGCGGTCGCGTTCTGCCGAAGTTACCGAGGTTGCCCAGCAGCTGCTGAAGAATGGTCAGCTGCTTGCCGCCGGTAGGGGTCGTCCGCTCGAGCGGCTCGATCCCGCGGGCGTCCGAGAGGCCGTAGAGGCGCACCGATCGGACCATGCCGATGTCGTCGAAGGCAATGGCGACGACCTGTTGATCGACCACCTTGGGCGCGTAAAAGGCGAAGCGCTCGGTACGGGAGGCGATGTAGTACCACGTTTCCTCGCCAAAGGTCTCGCCGAAGGTGGCGACGCTCGAGGGCGAGCCCAGCAATTCGGCAATCTCATCGCGCGACGACACGCCCGGCTCGATGCTCCTCAGGATGTCCGGATCGGGGATGTTGCCACGCCGCTCGACGCGCGGCGTGCAGGCAAACACGCTGGCGGCGAGCGCGGCCGCGACGATTGCAAGAACGATGGCGTTAAGCCGTGGCTTTGCTATGGCAAACATTCATCACTCGGTGGCGGACGATCCCCTTGCGCCTGCCTCGGTTGACCTTGGCAAGCGGGATGCCTAGTTCTATTCATCGCACTGGCGGGCACGCCCTGTCAATCGGCGCTGAAACCGGGGACCAGCGAATGGCCTTGACGCGGCTTTTCCGCCGCTCGCAATTGCTCGATCGTGCCCATCGCCTGTACGGCCGGGCGGTCGCGCAGGCGCGCGATCCGGCGTTCTACCGCGACTGCGGAGTTCCCGACACGCTCGACGGGCGGTTCGAGACGATCGCGTTGCACGCGATCCTGGTGCTGCGCCGCCTGCGCTGGGAAGGAGAGGAGGGCGGCGCGCTGGGACAGGCGCTTTTCGACGTGATGATGGACGACATGGATCGGTCGCTGCGCGAGATGGGGGTTGGCGACCTCGGCGTCGGTCGGCGGGTCAAGGCGATGGCCAGAGCGTTTTACGGTCGTGCGAGGGCCTACGAGGCGGCGCTCGCCGCGGGCGACGGGGCGCTCGGCGACGCCTTGCGGCGGAATCTGTTCGGCACCGTCGCGGCCAGCGCCGCCGACGTGGCGGCTCTCGCCGCCTACGTGCACGGCACGGCGGCGGCGCTCGACGCCCAGACGGGGGCCGAGTTGCTTGCCGGCGAGGTGCGTTTCTTGAGCCCGCCTCGAGTCGGCGCGAGCGAGGCGTGAAATGGAGCAAAGGCAAGCTGAGATCGAGTTTTCGCGCCGCTTCGCGCTCGCCGACCTGGGCCACGAGGGGGCGGTGTTGGAGGTTGCCGCCGAGGCCGATGAGCGCGCCGCCCTGGCCCGCCGCTTCGGGCTGCTCGCGCTCGATTCCCTCGCCGCGACGGTGCGCATCGGCCGCGTCGGCGGCGCTATGGTGCGAGTGCGCGCGAGCTATGTCGCCGACGCGGTCCAGTCCTGTATCGTCACGCTCGAGCCGGTGGCCGCACGGATCGAGGACAGCGTCGAGGTGCTGTTCGCTCCACCGCGGCCGACGGTGGAGGCCGAGGTGACGGTGAATGCGCTGGACGGCGACGATGCCGAGCCGCTGACGGGCGATACCATCGACGTAGGCGAGGTTGTCGCCGCGCACCTGGGGCTTGCCCTCGACCCCTACCCGAGGCGTTCGGGCGTGGTCTTTGGTGGCGTCCAATCGGAGCCGGAGGACGAAGGTTCGGGCGCTTCGCCCTTTGCCGCGCTGCAAGACCTTGTCCCCAAAGCATAGCCTCGTGGTCGCCGGCGCGCTTGCCCTCGCGGCGATAACTTGGTAAAGCACAGCAGCCGGCGCTTGCCGCTGGGCGCCGAAGGCGAAGACGAAGATCATGGCCGTACCGAAGAAGAAAACCTCGAAGTCGCGGCGCGATATGAGGCGTTCGCATCACGCCTTGAGGACGCCCACGGTCGTCGAGTGCTCCAACTGTGGCGAGCTTAAGCTGCCGCATCACGTCTGCCGGGCCTGCGGGCATTACAACGACCGTAAGCTCGTTGAGGCGACTGGCAAGGCTTAGGCGGTCGCGCATCTCAGCCATAGTACGGCCGTGAGCCAGCCGCTAACCATCGCATTGGACGCCATGGGCGGCGACCGCGCGCCTGAGGCGGTGATCGAGGGGGCCTGCATCGCTCGCGTGCGTCACGCCGGGTTGCGCTTTCTGCTTGTTGGCGACGAAGCGCGAATCGGCGCGTTGCTTGCGCGCTGCCCCGAGCTCGCCGCGGTGGCCACCGTGCGCCACACCGTCGAGGTCATCGGCCCCGAGGATCGGCCGTCGGTCGCATTGCGTCGGGGAAAACGCTCGAGCATGCGGATTGCGCTCGAGGCCGTGCGCGACGGCGAGGCGTTGGGTGTCGTCTCCGCCGGCAACACCGGCGCCCTCATGGCGCTGGCCAAGGCGGTGCTCAAGACCCTGCCGGGCATCCACCGACCGGCTCTCGCCTCGATCGTCCCGACGCGCCGCGGCGAGACCGTGTTTCTTGACCTCGGCGCAAACCTCGACTGCACCGCCGAGAACCTCTTCCAGTTCGCGGTCATGGGCGAGGTCTTTGCGCGCACCGTGCTCGGCGTCATCAAGCCGACCGTGGGGCTGCTCAACGTCGGCGTCGAGACGACCAAGGGCAATAAGACGGTACAGGCCGCGGCCACGATGCTGCAGGACGACCGGTTGCCGCTCGAGTTTCACGGCTTCGTCGAGGGCGATGCCATCACCGCCGGCAAGGTCGATGTCGTGGTCACCGACGGCTTCACCGGCAACGTCGCGCTGAAGACCGCCGAGGGCACGATGCGTCTGTACAGCGAGTTTCTGCGCGAGGCGATCAAGCACTCGCTGATCTCGCGGCTCGGTTACCTGCTTGCCAGGCCCGCGCTTTCGGCGTTGCGCGACCGTCTCGATCCGCGGCGCTACGACGGCGCGGTGTTCCTCGGCCTGAACGGCATCGCGGTCAAGAGCCACGGCGCAACCGATGCGCTCGGCTTTGCCACCGCCATCGGCTTCGCCGTCGACATGTCGAAGGAGGGGTTCAACGACAAGGTCGTCGCCGAGCTCAGCCAATGGCACGCCGACCAGGCGTCGGAGTCGGAGGCTGCCGCGCTGTGAGCGTCTTGCGTTCTCAAGTGGAGGGATGGGGGGGCTACCTGCCGGAACGCGTCCTGAGCAACGAAGATCTGGCCCGGATGGTTGATACGTCCGACAGCTGGATCGTCGAACGCACCGGGGTGCGCCAACGGCACATCGCGGCGCCCGGCGAATACACGTCGCACCTGGCCATACACGCCGCCGAGGCGGCGCTCGCGACGGCCGGAGCCAGCGCCGACGAGATCGACCTCATCGTGCTGGCGACGTCGACGCCCGACAACACCTTCCCCGCGACCGCCACCAAGGTGCAGGCCGGGCTGGGCGTAACCCACGGCGCCGCCTTCGACGTGCAGGCGGTGTGCACCGGCTTCGTCTACGCCCTCGCGATCGCCGACAACTTCATCAAGGCGGGGCAGTTCAAATGCGCCTTGGTGATCGGCGCCGAGACCTTCTCGCGCATCCTCGATTGGACCGACCGCTCGACCTGCGTGTTGTTCGGCGACGGCGCCGGCGCGCTGCTGTTGCGCGCGGCCAACACGAGCGGCGGAAACGACGCCCGTGGTGTGCTTTCGACTCACCTGCACTCCGACGGCCGCCAGCACGACCTGCTGTTCGTCGACGGCGGCCCGTCGTCGACACAGACGGTCGGCCATTTGCGCATGTCGGGGCGCGACGTGTTCCGCCGCGCCGTGGGCCTCCTCGCCGAGGCCGTCGAAGAGGCGCTGGCGGCGAACGGGCTGAGCGCTTCCGACATCGACTGGCTGGCGCCGCACCAGGCCAACAAGCGCATCCTCGACGCCACCGCGCGCAAGGTGGGCGTGCCCGAGCACAAGGTGGTGTGCACCGTCGACCGCCACGCCAACACGTCGGCGGCGTCGATTCCCCTGGCGCTCGCCGAGGCCGCGGGCGACGGGCGCATCCAGCCCGGCCACCTCGTCGTCCTCGAGGGCATGGGCGGCGGATTCACCTGGGGCTCGGCCGTCATCCGTTGGTAGGCGGCTGGTAGGCGGCCCGCCGGCGGCGCGCGCCGGCGCTTTAGCGAACGTTTGCATCCCTTTGATATTGACGGCTTTTCGTTCTCGCGCTACCCTCTGCAAAGGGTTGTAGGGAGGATCTGGAAAAATGGCCGGCAGCACCGTCACCCGCGCCCACTTGACCGAAGCCGTCTACCAGGAGGTGGGGCTGTCGCGGAACGAATCGGCCCAGCTCGTCGAATCCGTGCTCGATGGGATCGTCGACGCCCTGGCGCGCGGCGAGTCGGTGAAGCTTTCATCGTTCGGCACGTTTACCGTGCGCGACAAGGCGCAGCGCGTCGGTCGCAACCCGAAGACGGGCGAGGAGGTGCCGATTCTGCCGCGGCGCGTGCTCGTGTTCCGCGCGTCGCACGTGCTCAAGGACCGCATCCACGAATCGCTCTCGGGGGGCGGCGGCTGACCATGGTGGAGCGCCCCTCGGTCGCGGGGGCGGACCGCCGCGACGGCAAGTCTGCGGCGGCTTTTCGGACGATCAGCGAGGTCGCGGGCGAGCTCGAGGTGCCGCAGCACGTGCTCAGGTTCTGGGAGACGAGGTTCTCCCAGATCAGGCCCCTCAAGCGCGGTGGCGGGCGCCGCTATTACCGACCCGACGACGTCGCCCTGCTGCGCCGGATCAGGACGCTCCTCTATACCAACGGCTATACCATCAAGGGCGTGCAGAAGCTGTTGCGCGAGGGCGCGGCCGGCGCCGCCTCCGGCGATGGCGCGGGGTCGGGCGCCGCGCCGCGCGCCGGCGCGAAAGGCGCACTGGCGCCCGGACCACGGGCCGAGGTCGAGGCCGCGCTCGCCGAGTTGCGCGCCGTGCGCGACCTGCTCAAGCGCGCTCCCTGACGCATTGCCGCCCGCGCCCGCGCCCGCTATAGTGCGGTCATGGCCGGAGCGTAGCGCAGCCTGGTAGCGCACCAGTCTGGGGGACTGGGGGTCGGTGGTTCGAATCCACTCGCTCCGACCATATTTTTCAAAGTGT
>JADFMW010000112.1 GCA_022563655.1 Pseudomonadota bacterium | reverse complement strand
AGGAGTTCATCGCCGCGGTGCGCCAGACCTTCGAACGCCACGCCATGATGGGCGAGACGCCGGTGCTCTTGACCAGCCCGGCGATCCGCTCGTTCGTGCGCTCGATCGTCGAACGTTTCCGCGCCTCGACCCCGGTGATGTCGCAAAACGAGATTCATCCGAAGGCGAAGATTCGTACCGTGGGGCAGATTTGATGCGTCGTTGAGGGAAGCCATGCGTAGTGACGCGATAGTCGAGCGCCGCCACCCCGGACCGGGGGTCGCCGGACCGGCGGTCGGCCGACCGGGGGCCGCGCGGTAGCCGCCGTGCTCGCGCCGACGGGCAATCCACCGTTTCCGGCCGCGCGCGCGGTCGTGACCTCGTCGGGCGGGGTTCCGCCGGCGCTCGCCGCGTTTCCCACGGGAGCGCTGATCGTCGGCGCGGTCACCGGGCACGACACGGCGGGACGCGTCCTGGTGCGCACCGACGCCGGCGCCCTCGCCCTTGCCAGCCACCTCGATCTGCGGCGCGGCAACACCGTGACCTTGCGGGTACGCGGCACCCCGGTACGCGGCGACCCGGTTGCCGGAGGCCCGGCATTCGCCGCCACCGTCGAGCTCGTCGACGGTCGGCCGCCCCAACCCGCCCGCCGGCCCACGGACGCCGAGACCGCCCCGGTGCGCGCGCCAACGGGCACTGCGCCGATTGCACCCGCGCGTCCGGTCGTCACCTCGTCGGGCACGGTTCCGCCGGCGCTCGCCGCGCTGCCGGCGGGAGCGGTGATCGTCGGCGCGGTCGTCGGCCGCGATCCGGCGGGACGGGTACTGGTGCGCACCGAGGGGGGCACCCTCGCCATTGCCGGCCACCTCGATCTGCGCCGCGGCACTACCGTGACCCTGCGGGTGCGCGGCGGCCCGACGTTCGCCGCCACCGTCGAGCTCGTCGACGGCCGGCCGCCCGACGCGCCCCGCGTCGCGCCCCCGCCGCTTCCCGTGGCACCCGAATCGCGCGCCCAGGCGCTCGACATCGCCCGCAGCTGGCCGGCGCTCGGCGACGCCCTCGAGGCGTTGCGCGGCATCGATCCCAATCTCGCCCAGGCCACCATCGACCGAGCGGTTCCCCAAGCCGGCTCCGACCTGACCCGCATGGTGCTTGCATTCGTGGCGGCGCTGCGCGCGGGCGATCTCGCCGGCTGGCTCGGGCGGGCGGCGCTGCGCGCGCTCGAGAACGGCGGCCACGGCGATCTGGTGCGCCGCCTGGCCGGAGATTTCGGCCACATCGCCGCCCTCGCCGACCGGCCCGCGCCCGGCGATTGGCAGCCCTACCTGGTGCCGCTGTTCGACGGTGCCCAACTGCGCCAGCTGCGCCTGTTCGTGCGCCGCCGCGGCGACCCCGACGACGACGAGAGCGACGAGGCGCGCTTCGTCGTCGAGGTCGAATTGAGCCGCCTCGGCGAGCTGCAGCTAGACGGGTTCCTGCGCGATCGCCGCCTCGACCTGATCCTGCGGAGCCAGACGCCGCTCGCCGACGGCGAGCGCCGCGACATCACCGCCATCTTCACCCAGGGCCTCGAACTCGGCGGCCTCACCGGCACGCTCCGCTTCCAGGTCGCCCGAACCTTCCCCGTCGCCCCCCTCGAAGCCCTCGCCGCCGGCGCAAGCGGCGCCGTGGTGGCGTAGGCGGGCGCCCGATCGGCCCCTCGCTCGCGCCGCCGCCGCTCAGCCCGCGTGCTTGCGGCGGTGGAGGGTAATGGCGATTTCGTCGAGCTGGGCCTGGTCGCGTTTGGCCGCGGCCGCTCGTAGCTTGCCGGCGCGTATGTCGTAGGTGATCTCGTACTTCTTGAGGTCCTGGTAGGCCGCGGCGAGGGCCTCGCCGGCCTCGACGATGGCGGCGTCGAGCTTGGCGATCTCGGTCGCGATGACGCGCCGCTCGGCGTCGATCCGGCGCACGTAGCGCGGATACGACCGGCCCCCCTCGAAGGACCCCGCCGCGAACTGTTTCTCGCTTTCGACCTCTGCGGCGAGGCGGTCGGACTGGTCGCGGAGGGCCTCGCGCCCGACCTCGATTTCGGTGAGCTCGGCGCGCTTCTCGTTAACCAGCTGCTTGTGCAGCCGGACCAGCGTCGCGAGTGCCTTCACGCCGCCTCGGCCTCGAAGATCTCGGCGAGCTGGGCGTAGCCGGTCGCCAAATCGCCCCGTTCGGTCTTGTCTTGGGCAAGGAACGCCTCGAGCGCCTCGCGGTAGCGTATCGCCTCGTCGACCGCCGGATCGGAGCCGTGCCGGTAGGCGCCGAGGCGGATCATTTCGGCCATGTCCTCGTACACCGCCATCAGCGACCGCGCGCGGTCGACGAGCCGGTTCTCGGCGTCGGAGTTGCACCTTGGCATGGTGCGCGAGACGCTGCGCAGCACGTTGACCGCGGGGAAACGCCCGCGCTCGGCGATGGCGCGGTCGAGCACGATGTGGCCGTCGAGGATGCCGCGCACGGCGTCGGAAACCGGCTCGTTGTGGTCGTCGCCCTCGACGAGCACGGTGAACAGCCCGGTGATCGTGCCTTTACCGCTGCCCGGCCCGGCGCGCTCGAGGAGCTTGGGCAGCTCGGCGAAGACGGTGGGCGTATAGCCCTTGGTGGTGGGGGGCTCGCCGGCCGACAGCCCGATCTCGCGCTGCGCCATGGCGAAGCGGGTGACGCTGTCGATCAGGCACAGAACGTCGTTTTCGAGGTCGCGGAAGTACTCGGCGAGGGTCATCGTGAGATACGCTGCCTGGCGGCGCACCAAGGGCGATTCGTCCGAGGTGGCGACGACGATGACGCTGCGCGCGAGGCCCTCGGGGCCGAGGTCGTCGGCGAGAAACTCGCGCACCTCGCGGCCGCGCTCGCCGATCAGTCCGATGGCGTTGACGCCGGCGCCGGTATGCCGCGCGAGCATCGAGAGCAGCACCGACTTGCCGACGCCCGAGCCGGCGAATATGCCCATGCGCTGGCCGCGACAGCAGGTCAAGAACGTGTTGATGGAGCGCACGCCGAGGTCGAACTTGCCCTTGACCCGGCGGCGCGTGTGCGCCGGCGGCGGCTGGTTGCGCAGCGCGTAGGCCACATCACCGCGCGGCACCGGGCCGCGGTCGTCGAGAGGCTCGCCGAAGGCGTTGACGACGCGCCCGAGCCACAGCGGGCTGGGGTAGACCACCGGCTCGGACTCGGCCACCACCGCCTTGCAGCCGCGGCCGATGCCCTCGACCGAGCCGAACGGCATCAGAAGCGCACGGTCGTCGCGGAAGCCGACCACCTCGCAGGTCACCCGGCGGCCGCCCCGGGCCAGCACCTCGCAGCGCCGGCCGACGCTCAAGCCACGCTGCAACCCGGAGCATTCGACCAAGAGACCGAGCACCGACGTCACCCGGCCGTAAAGCCGGCAAGACGGAACCCGCTCGACCTCGGCGAGCGCTTTAGTCAGGGTAGTGACCACGGCGACGTTCGGGTTCCCCCTCGTTCGGCAAGGATCCATGCCGCGCGGAGCATGGCCGGGCGCGCTTAAGGTTCGGTAAAAGTGCGGCAAATTTCGCTACCCAGACGGGCTACGCCGCCGGAGGCGAAGACGTTAACGATTTCTTTACACCTTCTGGAATGAGGTTAACATCGTCTACGTTCGCTGGTGAAGGGGGGGGGGCGACACCGCGCCGCCATGCGGGTCTTACTGATCGAGGACGACACATCGACGGCGAAAGCCATCGAGCGGATGCTCGCCTCCGAAGGGTTTGTCTGCGACCTGACCGACCTGGGCGAGGACGGGCTCGAGATCGGCAAGCTCTACGACTACGACATCATCGTCCTCGATCTGATGCTGCCCGACATCGACGGCTACGAGGTGTTGCGCCGGCTGCGCGCGGCCAAGGTGCGCACGCCGATCCTCATCCTCTCGGGTCTCGGCGCGCCCGACAGCAAGATCAAGGGGCTCGGCGGCGGCGCCGACGACTACCTCACCAAGCCGTTCGACAAGCGCGAGCTGGTGGCGCGCATCCATGCCATCGTGCGGCGCGCCAAGGGGCACCCGCAGTCGGCGATCCGTACCGGCAAATTCGTCGTCAACCTCGATACCCGCGCGGTCACGGTCGACGACCGGCCGGTGCACCTGACCGGCAAGGAGTACGCCATTCTCGAGCTGTTGTCGCTGCGCAAGGGCACGACGCTGACGAAGGAGATGTTCCTCAACCATCTCTACGGCGGCATGGACGAGCCCGAGCTGAAGATCATCGACGTGTTCGTGTGCAAGCTGCGCAAGAAACTGGGGTCGGCGACCGGCGGCGAAAACTACATCGAGACCGTGTGGGGCCGCGGCTACGTGCTGCGCGACCCGCCGGCGGAACCACAGGCCAGCGAAGAACCCGCGGCCGCGTAGACGGCGCCCGCTCCGCCGGCGCCTCCGGCCGTTTGCGCCGGCGGCGCCGAGGGGCAACGGGGGCCGATCAAATCGGCGGCCGGTCAGAAGGGGCTCACGCCGCCCTTGTCCGGCTGATAGTAAGGGTTCGTCCCGTCGCCGTGGTCGGTCACGTCGAGGACGGCGGTGATCGTGGGCACGGCTTCCTTGATCGCCTGTTCGACGCCCTGCTTCAGCGTCACGTCGGCCATGCCGCAGCCCTGGCAGCCGCCTTCGAGGCGGATGTAGGCGGCGTGGTCCTTGATATCGATCAGCGAGATGTGTCCCCCGTGGCCGGCGACGGACGGGTTGATCCGCTCTTCGAGCAGATCGTGCACCGCCACGACCTCGGGGTCGTCCCAGTCGAGGTTCTGTTCGGGGGCCGCTGCCTGGAGGCTGGCGCTCGCCTGGACGAATCGGACCTCCTCGACCTCGGGAACGTAGTGGCGCAGAGTGTTCTCGATGCGGATTTTCACGCTGAACAGCGGGCTTGAGAAGGCCGAGCCCTGCAGCTCCAGCTCGAGGGTCCCGTCGTGGAAGCCACGCACCGCGACGTCTCCTCCCTCGCCGGAGAGCGTGGGGCGGATGCGGGCGTCGAGCATTTCCTCGATTTCGCCGATCACCGCGGCGTCCTCGGGCTCGTGGAGCGCCGCGCCATGTTCGGTCTCCACCACCGGCGCCAGGCTTTCTTCCAGGACCGGCCTTTCTTCCAGGACCGGCCTTCCTTCCAGGACCGGCCTTCCTTCCAGGAAATGCTCCATGATGACCCCGAGGACCGCCGGCTTGAGAGGCTGCCACTCGGCGTCGTCTGCCCGGGTAACGGCGACGAAGTCCGGCCCCAGCGAAACTGCCGTGACCGCCGGCACCTCGAACAGCCGCGCCGCGAGGGGCGATCGCTTGGCCGCTTCGGCGTCGGTGAAGTCGGCGGCGCCCGACTCCAACCCCGACTCCAACACGGGGCGGCCGGGGAGGAACCTCAGAGTCGCCGGATCCTGTGTCGGCTCGATCTGAATGAACATCGCTTTCGCCTGCTCCGAAAGACCCGCGTAACCTTACTTGGTCCGATCGCGCCTGGATTCAACGCCTATCGCCGCGGCAAGGGGCGGCCGGTTTCGGTACAGTACCGTGTTGTTGAGTGCGGGCTGGTGCGCTATGCTCCCGCCGCTATTCCGGCCGGTGGGCTTCCTCGCGGGGTCGCCGGCCGGTTGAGCGACATCGGGCGAAGGTTACAGGCGCGGGAGGCGCACAGGGGCAGTGAAACGAGGTTTTTTTTCCGACGAACAGCTCGGCGCGTACCGCCGCGATGGCTACATAGCGGTCCCCGGCCTGTTCGACGCCGCGGCGATGCAACGGATCACGTCGTGGACGGACGAGGTGCAGGCCTACCCCGAGGTGCCCGGCGAGTACATGATGTATTTCGAGGAAAGCCTTCTCGAGCCGGGCGAGCGGGTGCTGTCGCGCATCGAGAACATCTGCCCCTATCACGAAGGCTTTAACGCCCTCGTCACCGGTGACGAGCTCTTGGGGCGCACCTCGGAGCTCCTCGGCGAGCCAGCGGTTTTCTTCAAGGAAAAGATCAACTTCAAGCTGCCCGGCGGCGGCGGCTTCAAGGCCCACCAAGACATGCAGGCGGGCTGGGACACATACGGCTCCTTGTACATAACGGCGCTCGTGAGCATCGACGAGGCAACCGTGGAGAACGGCTGCCTCGAGCTTGCCCCCGGCGCCCACACGCGCGGCATGATCGGCGAGATGTGGCGCCCCCTAGACGAAGACGAGATGGAGCACATCGAGTTCATCGCCTGTCCGGCCCAGCCCGGCGACGTGGTGTTCTTCGATTCGTTCACGCCGCACCGCTCGGCGCCCAACATGACCGCGGCGCCGCGCCGCGTGCTGTACGTCACGTATAACCGCCTTTCGGAGGGCGACCACCGGCAACGCTATTACGCCGACAAGCGCAAGAACTACCCCCCCGATTGCGAGCGAGAACCGGGCAAGAAGTACATCTTCCGCGTCTGACGGCGGCTTCCGCGTCTGACGGCGGCGCGGCCGCGATCCCATTGCCGCCGGCGATCCGGCGCGCGGCCGGGCGTCGGCGCCGCTACCAGTGCCAGACCTGGTCATAGGCGGCGAGCAGCCCGGGGATCTCGCCCCGTGAAATCATCTTCAGCCCGTCGACCAGGTCGCCGTCGGCCAAGCCGCGGTCGGCGATATCCCCTACTTGGGCTGCGGCACGATCCGCATATACGGTAGCGGTGAATTCCAACCCTCCGGGTACTTTTCCTTGGCCTGCTCATCCGAAACCGAAGGGACGATGATTACGTCGTCGCCTTGCTTCCAGTTCACCGGCGTCGCGACCTGGTGCTTGGCCGTCAACTGGCACGAATCCAACAATCGTAGCACCTCATCGAAGTTGCGGCCGGTGCTCATGGGGTAAATGAGCATGGCCTTGATCTTCTTGTCGGGCCCAATGACGAACACCGAGCGCACCGTCGCGTTGGTCGCCGCCGTTCGACCCTCGGACGTATCGCCCGCATCGGCCGGAAGCATGTCATAGAGCTTCACCACCTGAAGTTCGGGATCGCCGACCAACGGGTAGTTCACCGCATGACCCTGTGTGTCCTCGATGTCCTTGGACCACCTCGCGTGATCGCTGACACCATCGACGCTAAGGCCCAGGATCTTGCAATTGCGTTTCTCGAACTCCGGTTTCAGCCCGGCCATGTAGCCGAGCTCGGTGGTGCAGACCGGCGTGAAATCCTTGGGGTGCGAAAATAGGATCGCCCACCCATTCCCGATCCACTCATGGAAGTTTATGGGTCCTTCCGTCGTCTCCGCGGAGAAGTCGGGAGCCTCGTCATTGATTCTTAGTGCCATGCTGCCCTCCTGGGTTTTCTTTCCTTCGGGTATTGTACGACATCAATCCAAGGCGATCGCCATCGATTCTTGCGGGCTGACCTCGTTGCCGCCGCGCGCCAAGCCGGTCGCCAGGACGTAAGAGTTCGCGACATCGTTCGAGTCGAACGGAAAAGTGGTTGGGGAACCTGGATTTTGGATTAAATATGGACCCCCGGAAACTGCTGCCGGCGCCAGCGATCACCCTTGGCCTAATTATGATGCCCCGAAAGGTGGCTTAGTCAAGCCTCGCAGGCCGCGTGAGGGCCTCGAAGCCGAAGCCGAGGGCGAGGCGAAGTTGGCGGCTTGAATTTCTTTCGCGGGCGCGATTGTGCAACCTGATCGCGCTCGTGGTGGGCGGTCTCGGCTTCCTTCCTCCGGTGCCGGTGACCGCCCTCTCTTTTTAGCGCAATTATAGGTCCCGCACCCAAGCCGAGCGCGGGAGTGTGTTATGATGCAGCCCTACAACTGGGCTTGGAGCCTTTCGGACATGCTCAAGGTTAATGTCGCATCGCTCGTCGCCTTCGTGGCGGCGCTTGCGGAAGCTCAGGGGACCGTTAAAGGCACTGAACTTAAATGGAGGGGTGGTTCGCCCCGAACTCCGTTAGACGAAAATTTTCGCACTAGCCTCAAAGCGATGATGACTAGGCTCGCTGGCGATGTTCAATCTCTAGGCGTACCCGTAACTGAAGCTGCCATTAGAAGATTCATTGAAAAATGTGGCGAACCAGGATTATCGTACCAAAATTTAGCGGACAGCAATCAAGATATTCTGTTACGACTACAAGATGAGTTAAAATCTGTTAGTGTTTACTATATAGAACGCGAGAAAACAAAATACTATGAACCTGCTGAGCCTCTTTTCGGGGAAGAAGTAGACGCGCGTTTTCCAAGCGCAATTGACGACATCATCGATGCCGGACGCTGCATCGCCCTAGCGTCCGGCACTGCTAGCGTGTTTCATTCGATGCGCGTGATGGAAGTCGGACTCAAAGCACTCGGGCACTCGCTCAAGATTCCATATGCGCCGAGTTGGGGATCGTACATCAAGCAAATCAACTCCAAGATTGCCGTAAAGCCGCGGACCAAAGGCATCCGATGGAAGAAAGATGAGCCGTTCTATCGAGATGTGGTTGGGGACTTGACCGCAGTAAAGCTCGCATGGCGCAACCCAACCATGCACATCGTGAAACGTTATTCGCCGGACGAGGCGGAAGAAATCTTCCGCGCCGTTCGTACTTTCATGAATCGCCTTGCTTCGCGCTTCGATGAGAATGGGAAGAGGATCAACTAGGATGGACGCGCTTTGCGAGCATAACCTTCTTGAAGGCGCGCTCGAACCCAGCACCGGATTCGTCGGCACCGATCTTCGCCCCGGCCGGGGCTCCGCATACGTGCGGCCGCAGACAGAGCAGCTGCGGTGGAGGCGCGACAGGTTCCGAGCAGCCACGTCCGCGACACCGGCCCCGCGCACCTTTTTTATGCTGATTTTCCGCCGATTGTTCCGGACCCCTAGCGAACCAATCGCATGATAGTCGCGATCTCCTAGCGG
>JADFMW010000111.1 GCA_022563655.1 Pseudomonadota bacterium | reverse complement strand
AGGTAGAGCTCGAGGATGCGATCCTTGCTGAACGTCCGCTCGATGCGGAAGGCGAGCATCGCCTCCTTGACCTTGCGTTCGACCGAGACCTCGTTGGACAGGAAGAAGTTCTTCGCCACCTGCTGGGTGATCGTCGAGGCGCCCTGGAGCCGGCGCTGGCTCGAGATGTTGACCAGGTTAACGACCATGGCGCGCAGCACGCTCAAGAAGTCCACCCCCGGGTGACGGTAGAAGTTCTTGTCCTCGGCCGCGAGGAAGGCGTAGATCACGCGCTTCGGCATGGCCTTGATCGGCACGAAGATGCGATGCTCGAGCGCGTATTCGGCAAGCAGGCGTCCGTCGCCCGCGTGCACCCGCGTCACCACCGGCGGCTCGTAGCTGGCGAGCTGCTTGTAGTCGGGCAGGCCGCGGCCGTAGTAATAGAGCGCGAACAGCACGACGCCGCCGGCGAGCGCGGTGAGACTGGCCAGAACGGCGAAGATGATCGCGAGCCTTTTCATTGGCTCGAATATGGTGTCGATAGGATGGTGGTGAAAGAGCGCTGCGTCATTGCCGGCTTACCGATTTCCTTTCGGCGAAGAAGCGATCGACGGCGCGCAAGATCGCCTGCATCAAATTGCGGCGGTAGACATGGTCGCGCAACATGCGCTCTTCAATGCGGCTCGAGAGATAGCCGAGCTCGACCAGCGCCGACGGAACGTCGGGCGCCTTGAGAATGCGAAAGCCCGCGAACCGGTGGGTCTTGCGCTGCAGCCGCACGGTCTTGCCCAGCTCGTCGATAAGGATGTTGGCGAACTGCGCCGAGATGTTCATCGTTTCCCTCTGGGCCAGGTCGATCAGGATGTTGGCGACCTCATCGCCGTAGGTCTCGGCCGAAAGATCGATGCCGGCGATGATATCGGCCTTGTTCTCCTTGGCGGCCAGCTCCGCCGCCTCCTGGTCCGAGGCCTGCTCCGACAAGGTGTAGACCGTCGCCCCGCGCACGCGCTTGTTGGCGATGGCGTCGGCGTGCAGCGAAAGGAACAGATCGGCGTGGGCGGCGCGGGCGATGGCGACCCGCCGCCTAAGCCGCATGAACACGTCGCGCTCGCGTGTCATCACCACCGCGTAGCGGCCGGTGGCCTCGAGCTGGCGCTTTAGTTCGCGCCCGGCCGCGAGGACGATGTGCTTCTCGACGCCGCCGCTGGCGCCAATCGTGCCGGGGTCGACGCCGCCATGCCCCGGATCGACGACGACGACGAACTTGCCGGCGCGGCGCGCCGTCGCCTTGGGGAGCGGCGGCGCAAGAGGTGGCGGTTCCCGTAGTCGGGGCGGCGGCCGCGCCCGGCGGCGAAACTCCTCGACCGAAACCGCGGCGAGATCGAGCACGAGACGATATTGGTAGTTTTCCACGGGTGGCAGCATGAACGCCTTACGCACCACCGCGGGAGCGCCGAGATCGAGCACCACGCGCGAGTTTCCCGGCAGGAACAGGCCGTAACGCAGCCGCTGCACCAGCCCGCGGCCGGTCGGGGGCGTCTGCCCCGCAAGCCGCCATTCGACCTCGGGCAGGTCGATCACCACGCGGTAGGGATCCGGCAGCGTGAAGATCGTGTACCGGAGATCTTGGGTAAGGTCGAGCACGACCCGGGTGGTGTCGGGATGGATGCCGATGCGGATGCCGGTGACCACCGACTCCGCCCAGGCGGCGCCCGACGCCCCCAGCAGCAGTACGACCGCGGCGACCCGGCGCCACAAGGTCCGGCGCCACAAGGTCCGGCGCCACAAGATCCGTTGTGTGTGTACCATCGCCCGAAGGCAGCCCATATCTGGCGCCGATATAGCGCCAATGGGCGCGTCACGGCAATGGCTTAGGCGGCCCCATGATGACCGGGGCCACGAAACCGCCACCGGCACGCACGAGCGCACAAGGCAATATCTCGTTGTCGTGCCGGCCGCCGGGGATGTATGATGGGCACGCAACACCGCAGTCGGCTTGGTCGCGCGGCAGCGCGGGCAAGCGGCGAGACCGCCGTGGGCGCACGGTCCGTTGCTCAACGATCTCCTGCACACGGCGCTGTTTCGCTCAAGACGGTGCGGAGGTTAGGTTCAACCCGAAGCCGGGTCTCGGCGCACGCCGAGACCCCGGTGCGTTCTGTTCTCTCCGCCCCGGCCGCGCACGGCCATCGATTCGGCGGGTCGAGGATCGGCGCCGACGGCTTCGCAGATAGAGAGACGAGCGCCGTGGCGGTCATTCGTGCCGCTTACGTATGCGCTCGTCGCGGAGTGACATGCCTGATGACAAAACGAATGTTGATCGACGCGATGCACCCGGAGGAAACCCGGGTGGTCGTTCTCAACGGCAATCGTCTTGAAGAGTTCGACTTTGAAACCTCGACCAAGAAGCAGCTCAAGGGCAACATTTATCTCGCCAAGATCACGCGGGTAGAGCCTTCGCTGCAAGCCGCTTTCGTCGACTACGGAGGCAGCCGGCACGGCTTCCTCTCCTTCAACGAGATTCATCCCGACTACTACCAGCTTCCGGTCGCCGACCGCAAAGCGCTCGCCGAGCAGGAGGCGAAGGCGGCGGACGACGACGAGCCGGCCGCCGCCGAGGACAGCGCCGAGGAGGCCGGCGGCGAGGAGGTCGGCGGCGAGGCGGCGAAGGCGCCTGGCGGCAGGCGGGGGATCGAGGTCGTCGGCGGCGACGACGAGGTCGAAGAGATCGACCGCCGCCGCGCCTACACCTCGCGCCGCTACAAGGTGCAAGAGGTGATCAAGCGGCGCCAGGTCATGCTCGTGCAAGTGGTCAAGGAAGAGCGCGGCACCAAGGGCGCGGCGCTCACCACGTACCTCTCGCTCGCCGGGCGCTACTGCGTGCTGATGCCCAACGCCGCGCGCGGCGGCGGCATTTCGCGCAAGATCGTCAACCCCGAGGATCGTATGCGCCTCAAGGCGATCGCCGCCGAGCTGCCGACGCCCGAGGGCATGGGCGTGATCCTGCGAACGGCCGGGATGGAGCGCAGCAAGGCCGAGATCAAACGCGACTTCAACTACCTCGTGGGCCTGTGGAACAGCACCCGCGAGATGACGCTTCACTCGACCGCGCCGACGACGATCCACGAGGAAGCCAATCTGATCAAGCGCTCGATCCGCGACCTCTACACCCGGGAGATCGAGGAGGTGCTGGTCGAGGGGGACGAGGGCTACCGCATGGCCAAGGAGTTCATGCGCACGCTGATCCCCAGCCACGCCAAGCGCGTCAAGCAGCACCGCGACCGCATTCCGCTATTCCACCGCTTCAAGGTGGAGAGCCAGATCGACGCCATGCACAGCCCGGTCGTGCAACTGAAGTCGGGCGGCTACATCGTCATCAGCCCTACCGAAGCGCTCGTCACCATCGACGTCAACTCGGGCAAGGCCACGCGCGAGCGCCACATCGAGGAGACCTCGTTCAAGACGAACCTGGAGGCGGCCGAGGAGATCGCCAGGCAGTTGCGGCTGCGCGATCTCGCCGGGCTGGTCGTCACCGACTTCATCGACATGGAAGATACCAAGCACATCCGCATGGTCGAGCGCCGGTTCAAGGAGGCGATGAAACATGACCGCGCGCGCATCCAGATAGGCCACATCAGCCCCTTCGGCCTGTTGGAGCTTTCGCGCCAGCGCCTGCGCCCCAGCCTCATGGAGGCCAGCGGCCAAGCGTGCCCGTACTGCCACGGCAGCGGCCATCTCCGCTCGACCGAGTCGTCCGCGCTGCACGTGCTGCGCGCGATCGAGGAAGACGGGATGCAGGGGCGCAGCAGCGAGATCAAGGTGTTCGTGCCCACCACCATCGCGCTGTACATCTTCAACCAGAAACGCGGCGCGCTGAGCGCCGTCGAAGAGCGCTATGGGTTCAGCGTGTCGCTCGCCAGCGACGACAACCTGATCCCGCCCGACTACCGCCTCGAGCGGATCAAGGCGCGCGGCGGCGCCAAGGAGGAGGCCCTCGAATCCGAGGCCGCCGAAGACGAGGGCGATGCGCCGGACCGCAAGCGCCGCAGGCGGCGGCCGAGGCGGCGCAAGGGCGAGGAAGCCGAGGCGCCGCCCGCCGCCGAGACCGCCGAAGCCGCCGAAGCCGCCGAAGCCGCCGAAGCCGCCGAAGCCGCCGAACAGGGGATCGCCGAGCAGCCGGCGCTTGCCGCGGACACCCGAAGCGCCGCGCAAGCGCCGCCGTCGCGGCAAGCGCGGGGGCCGCAGGCGGCGCGCCGCGGCAGCGGCCGAGGCCGGGGCGACCGAAGCCGGGGCGACCGAAGCCGGGGCGACCGAAGCCGGGGCGACCGAAGCCCAGGCCACGGGCGAGCCTGCTCCGGTCGGAACGGAGGAGAGCGCCCCAGCGCCCCCGGATTCGCCCACGGATACGCCCACGGATACGGCCGCGGCTGAGGCACCAGCCGAGTCGCCGCCCGAGGCCGCCGCCGAGCCGTCGGCGAAGCCGAAGCAGGGCAAACGCACGGCGCGCAAGAAAGCCGCGGACGTGACGGCGAAGCCCAAGCGCAGGCGAGGCGCGCGGCCGGCAAAGGCCAAGGGCGCCGACATCGAGGCCGCGGCGGCAGGCGCCGCCGCCCCGGCGCCGCCGGACCGACCCGAGGAGCCGCGTGCGGCTGCCAGAGAGGCCGCCAGAGAGGCCGCTGGCGAGGCCGCCGAAGAGCCGCCGAGGATGGCGGCGAAGCCCGTTGCCGGCGAGGAGTCTGCCGCGCCCGAACCTCCGCCCGCAGCGGTGACGGAGGCGCCCGAGCCGGCGACGGAGGCGCCCGAGCCGGTGGCCGAGCCGCCGCCGGCGGAGCGGCCCAAGCACCCGCCCCGCCGCGGCTGGTGGCAGCGCCTGGGAGTGTAGAGCGCCGTCAAAACAGAGCGCCGTCACGACGTCTCGGCGGGTGACCGACGGGCCGGGCGTCGTGCCTCAAGGCTCTAGGTTCGGCGCCAGGGTCCGGCCGTGTCGTCGGTTCCACAGGCGGGCACGCCATCCTCACGCCGGCGCCCGGCGAGAGCGGCGCTATTCGGAGCCTAGGGACGGCACGGGCGAATGCACCCGACGGTCTCTCCCACGCTGTTGAAAACCGGAACCTCGAACAGCCCGATCAGGCTCTTCTCGGCGGCCGCGTCCAAGAGTTTCAATTCCCTGAGAAGCGCCAGGAATACGACAATACGCGCGCGTGGACTGCCGTCGGCGATCTTCAGGGCCATGCCGAGCCCGCTGGCGGGCACGAACGCCGCGAGATAGCCCTCGGCGCCCGTCTTCACGAGCACGCGGCCAGCGGTGGCCCGGATCAAGTCTTCGTTCGGCTGCCCGGTGCCGGACACGTAACGGGGAAAGCCGCGCATGGCCTCGTGGATCAGCAGAATCGACGCTTTCCGATCGGCGGAGGAGACGCGCGCCGCGGCGAAGCGCGCCATCGCCACGGCCATGTCGCCGACCGAAAGGGCCGCGCAAGGCAGCGTGCACTGGTCGGACCCGAAGGCCAAAGTGCGCGCGTCGCGGCCGAGGAGGTCGGATAGGACGTCCAGGTAGCGCTGCTGCGCCGGATGGTCGAGGTCGTTATAGCCGTCCACCTGCCACCCCATGTGGCGCGCGACGGTCATGAACCCGCAGTGCTTGCCCGAGCAGTTGTGATAGATCCTGGACTCGCCTCGGCCGGCGCGAATCAGGGCGTGCGCGGCTTCAGGATCCCCCGGGAAATCCGGACCGCACGCGAGGGCCTGCTCGCTCAGCCCCAGCCGCTTGAGCCAGTCGTCGACTAAATCGGCATGAAAGGACTCGCCGCGATGGGAGGCGCAGGCCAACGCGATATGGCGGGAATCGAGGCCATATTCCCGGTGCGCCCCGGTCTCGACCAGCGCCACCGCCTGGATCGGCTTGAGCGCCGACCGTGGATACGTCACCACCGCCGGGTCGCCCCAGCCATGCACGATCTTGCCGTCGGCGTTCGCGACGGCGGCGACGCCGAAGTGCACGCTTTCGACGACCGATCCGCGCCACACCTCCGCGACCTTCTCATAGACCATGTATCTGTCCTGAGCACCGCACCCGAGGGGTCATCCTAGCGAAGGGACCCGAAGGGTCATCCTAGCGAAGGGACCCGAAGGGTCATCCTAGCGAAGGAACACGTGGCTTGACCAACGCAATGACCGAACCGAATCATTCGTCCACGGCATTTGCAACGAGCCTGCCGCCGCGCCATCGGACAGCGAAATGGTTGCGGCGGCACGCTTGCAATGCGAAGCACCGATGCCTTGGGCCGATATCCGACATGCCTCTCTCTTCTCAAAGCCTCCGTCCCCCCTCCCACCAGGTGAGGCTCAATCTCCTTGAAATACAGCCCTCAATTCGGTAAAACTATTGATAGGGGGGCTTTCATATAGCAGGTCTCGTAAAGAGCGTGCCGCTCGCTGCGGTATCTAGGGTGTGGGCGGTCTTGATCGCGCTCGTGATCGCCTTCGGCTTTCCTGGACCTGGCTCGGCATCCAATCACTCGGACGATCTTTTCCGCCAGGGCGTGAAGGAGCTCCGGGCGCTTAACTACGAGGCGGCGCTCGAAAACTTCGCGGCCGCCGGAAGGATCGAACCCGACAACGCCGGAACCTTGCTTTTCATCGGCATGACGTTGAACCGTCTCGGTCGCCACGCCCAGGCCTTCTCCAGTCTTCGGTTGGCGGACCTGGATGACATACCCTTGCCCCGCATCGACTTCGAGATCGGCTGGGCCGCGATCGGGATCAGCGCGTGGGAGATTGCCGTCGACCGGCTCCAACGGTACGAAACGGCCCGGCCTGGGGACGCCAAGACCGCCGAGTTTCTGGGGCGCGCCTATTTGGGTTTGGGCAAGCTCGTTCTCGCCGAGGAATATCTCCGCAAGGCCATGCGCCTCGATCCGGAAGTGAAGCCCACGGCACTTTACGTGCTGGCGCTGGTGGACCAGGCGCGGGGCAACGCCACGGCCGCCGGCAGGCGACTCGTGACGTTGCTCGAGGACGTGCCCGATTCCAGGATTGCACGCGTATTACTCGATGAGCATGAGAGCTTGCGCGATGTGCACGAAAGGATTCTCGCGCGGCGGCGTTCCATGGCGAAGCCGTGGCGCTTCTCCGCCACGGCGGCCACCGGATATGACAGCAACGTCATCGCGCTCGGCGAGGGGATACCGGATCCCGTCGACATTTCCGACGAGGGCTCGATGTTCGTCCATTTCGATTTCGAGGCGAGCTACGACTACCGGCTTCGTGAGTTCCAATTTCTCACGGCCGGCTACGCGTTTCAGTCCGAGTTCTTCGCCGAGGATGTTGAATATGACGAGATCATTCAGTACTTTTACCTCAGATACCGCAACCAGCTCGGGCCCGGCCTTGTCGGCGCCCTGCAGTTGAGCGACGAATACACCGTGACCGATGGCGAAAGCTTTCGCAACCGGATCGCCGCCAAGGCGTTCGCTTCGTACCAGCTGACCGACCTGGTGAACGCCGAAATTGGGTTCGAGCTCAGCGGCACCGATTACTTCGTGTCCGTCTTCTCGCCCCTGCTCGACCGTGACTCGTTCGGGCAGCGCCTCGATGTAGCCCTCAACTTCGCCCTACCCATCATCGATGCGCGGGGCAGAGTGGCCTATATCTTCACCCACGAAGACACCGACGGGGCCGACTTCGACCTCGTTGCCCATAGCCTGCTCGTCGGGCTAAGCCGCACCGTTTGGCGCGATGTCACCGGCATAATTCAATACACTCGAACCTTCGACCGTTATCTGAACAATAATTTCTTCGCCGGATTCGCGTTCGACCGCAGCGACGACGTCGATAATTTGATCGTCCGGCTCGTTTGGCCGGTCCTCGGCTCGGTCTCGATATTTGGCCAATACGACTACACCCACCACGACTCGAACATCGCCTTTTACAGGTATAATCGGCATGCCATAAGCGTCGGCGTGACGAAGAACTTCTGACCGAGAAAGGACCCAGCCGTGACCCTGAAGCATTTGCGATTCGTCCTCGCACCGGCGTCCCTGATCGCCGGGCTCCTGATCGCCGGCGAGAGCCTTTCCGGGGACCCGGCCGCCCTACAGCGCGTCTTGACGACCCCCTATGGATCAGACTGCAATTTCCTGAGCGGGGGAGGCTGCGATGGGGATTTGGATGGCTATTTACTGATCGGCAGGGTCGACAGTGTCGATGGCCCGTACCGACCGGGCATCTACGACTTCGACCCCTCGTCCAACGACCTGCCCTTGTGGCGTGGCTTTACTCCTAATCCTAATCGCCGGCACCTAAAGTTGAGGGGCGCCTGGACAGGCGGGCTTGATCCTAATGGCCGGCACCTAAAGTTGAGGGGCGCCTGGACAGGCGGGCTTGATCGCGCGAAACAGGCTGCTGACACCGCCAACATCGAGGCAGACACCAACAGCGTCATCGACCAGGTTTGCAGCGTTGTGCCAATTTGCTGACTCCCCAGGGGCGGCCCCTCTCACCGCCGCCGCTAGAATCCGGCCAGGGTGTCGCGCAGCGCGTCGGCCTGGTGGTTGGCCAAGCGCGGTCGAGGACGATGGCGTCGGCCGTCGCGCCTTCGGCGCCGTAGTAATCCCTCATTAAGCTGCTTCAAGGAATTGTGCACTCCCCCTCGACGGGGGAGGGTGCGGGTGACACGCGGACTTGCGCAAGCACGGACTACGCCATCGCTCCCGTGCCCGCGTAGGCGGTGCCGAAGCCGCCGCCGTCGTCGAAGCGCGTCGGCAGGTACGGCTCCATCGGCAGAATGCGGCTCTCGCCGTGGGCGATGTGCTCGGCCACCATGCGGCCGATACAGGGAGCGAGCTTGAAGCCGCCGCCCGAC
>JADFMW010000110.1 GCA_022563655.1 Pseudomonadota bacterium | reverse complement strand
CCGGTCTACGTCGGCGACGTCGCCGAGGCGATCGTGCGCATCCTCGAGGATGCGCAAACCGCCGGCAAGACCTACGAGCTGGGCGGGCCGCACGTCTACACGTTCCGCGAGGTGCTCGAGATCGTCCTGCGCGAGACGGGGCGCGCGCGGCTGCTGGTGCCGCTGCCGTTCTGGGTGGCCGACCTGCAGGCGCGCGCCTTCGAGCTGCTGCCCAAGCCGCTGCTCACCCGCGATCAGGTGAAGATGCTGGCGCGCGACAACGTCGTCGGCCGCAAGGCGCTCGGCCTTGCCGACCTCGGGATCACGCCGACCGCGGTCGAGGCCGTCGTGCCCGCCTATCTCGTCCGTCACCGCCGCGGCGGCACCGTGCCCGCCGCCTGAACCCAAGCCAGCGTCTCGCCAACCAGCGCCTCACCAATAGGTCCAGACTAGCAGCCCGGCGCCGAGGGCGACGCGATAGACGACGAAGGGCGTGAAGCTCGCGCGCTCGAGCCAGCGCATGAGGACGCCGATGGCGGCGAGCGCCGCGCCGAATGCCACAGCGGCGGCGGCGAGGACGCCGCTGACGAGCTGAGGATCGGCCGTCTGGTACAGCTCGAAGCCCCTGTCCGCGCCGGCGGCGGCGATCACCGGGATCGACAGCAGCATCGAAAAGCGCGCCGCTTCCGCCCGCGTGAAGCCGAGCGCCCGCGCCGCCGTCATGGTGATTCCCGAACGACTGGTGCCGGGGACCAGCGCGAGCACCTGGGCGAGGCCGATGAGCAGCGCGTCGGAGAATGTCATGTGCCCGATCTCGCGCACCGTCGGGCGTGCGCGGTCGATGACGTAGAGCACGACGCCGAACCCCAGCATGGTCCAGCCGATCACGGCAGGGGTGCGCAGCGCCCCGGCGCCCAATGAGGACAACGCCGCGCCGGCGATCATCACCGGCATCGCAGCCACGGCGATCTGCAACGCGAGGCGGGTGCGGGCGTCGGGCCGCCTGGCGACGACCCGCGCCGCGCCGACCAGCAGGCGCCACACGTCGCGCCGGAAGTAAACCACCACCGCGCCCAACGTCCCGACGTGCACGGCGACGTCGAGCCCCAGTCCCTGGTCGGGCCAGCCCGCCAGCACGGGAACCAGAATAAGATGGCCCGACGAGCTGATCGGCAGAAATTCGGTGATGCCCTGGACCAGGGCCAATACGACGAGTTGTAGCCCGGACACGCTTGCCTCGCGACGAGGGGAAGAGGGCGCCGGGACGATACACTGGGCTGGGTTCGAGCGCCACCGAAGGAAATATAGTCACGAGTCGGTACTAATTTTCCGTTTCCCCCTCATGTTACGGCGAATCAACAGAAATGGGCATGATTTGTCGTAAGAATTGTTATCTTAAACTGACCTATCCGTGTTTTTTCTCTCGCCTCCGCGTCCGATTTAGCGTAAAAGCGAAGCTCAACCGTCGGGACATGGACATCGGCGGCACCACAGCCAGGGGGGGCCAGTGGCCCAAGATCTGCTGAAATTCGTATCGGTCGAGCGTGAGACTCCGGATAAGAGGCTCGCGGCCGAGCGCCTGGGCGATTTCGGCGAGATCTATCGCAATTATCTGCCCGAGGGCGCGGCGGAGCAGGCTTCGCGCTGCTCGCAGTGTGGCATCCCCTTCTGTCAGGCTCACTGCCCGTTGTACAACAACATCCCCGACTGGCTCATGCTGACCGCCGAGGGCCGGCTCGAGGAGGCCTACGAGCTTGCGGCGGCGACCAACACCTTCCCCGAGATCTGCGGCCGCATCTGTCCGCAGGATCGGCTGTGCGAAGGCAATTGCGTCATCGAGAAGGGCTTCGGCGGCGTCACCATCGGCGCGGTCGAGAACTTCATCACCGAGACCGCGTTCGCCGCGGGCTGGGTCAAGCCGGTGCGGCCGCGGCGCGAGCGCGAGGAGTCGGTTGGCATCGTCGGCGGCGGCCCGGCCGGCTTGGCGGCGGCCGACTGGCTGCGGCGCAAGGGCTACCAGGCGCACGTCTACGACCGTTACGACCGCATCGGCGGGCTGTTGCTCTATGGCATCCCCAACTTCAAGCTCGAGAAGGATACGGTCGAGCGCCGCGCCCGGCTGTTGGCCGAGGGCGGCGTCGTGTTTCATACCGACTGCGAGGTCGGCCGCGGCGTCAGCCTCGCCGAGCTGCGCGAGCGCCACGATGCGGTGCTCGTCGCCACCGGCGTCTACAAGTTCCGCGACTTCTCGATGCCGGGCTCGGGGCTGAAGAACATCGTCCAGGCGATGGAGTACCTCACCGCCAGCAACCGCAAGGGGCTGGGCGACCGGGTGGAGGCGTTCGATTCGGGCGCGCTCGATGCGCGAGGAAAGCACGTCGTCGTCATCGGCGGCGGCGATACCGCGATGGATTGCGTGCGCACCGCCGTGCGCCAGGGCGCCAAGTCGGTCAAGTGCCTCTACCGCCGCGACCGCGCCAACATGCCGGGCTCGATGCGCGAGGTGACCCACGCCGAGGAGGAGGGAGTCGAGTTCGTCTGGCTGGCGGCGCCCGAGGCTTTCCTCGGCGACGACGTGGTGCGCGAGGTGCGCGCCCTGCGCATGCGCTTGGGCGTGCCCGACGCCGGCGGCCGCCGCACGCCGCAGGTGGTGCCGGACTCGAGCTTCAAGATGCCTTGCGACCTGGCGATCAAGGCGCTCGGATTCGACCCCGAGGACCTGCCGGCGGCGTTCGACGAGCCCGAGCTCGGCGTCACCCGGTGGGGAACCCTCAAGATCAACTACAAGACGATGGCGACCAAGCTCGGCGGCGTCTTCGCGGCGGGCGACATCATCCGCGGCGCGTCGCTGGTCGTCTGGGCCATCCGCGACGGCCGCGACGCCGCCGACGGCATCGACGCCTATCTCAGCGCCAAGATCGCCGACGAGGCGGAACGGGCGGCGGCATGACGGAGCGCGGCGTCAATCGGGGGGCGCGGTTGGTCCGCGAGTACGAGGCGAACGCCGCCCTGCTCGCGCGCGAGGGCCTCTACGATCCGGCGCACGAGCACGACGGCTGCGGCGTCGGCTTGGTCGCCGCGATCGACGGCAAGCCGCACCGCGATGTCGTGGTCGCCGGCATCGACGCGCTCAAGGCGGTGTGGCACCGCGGCGCCGTCGACGCCGACGGCAAGACCGGCGACGGCGCCGGCATCCACGTCGAAATCCCGCAGGACTTCTTCAAGGAGCACATCGCCCGCACCGGCCACATCGCCGGAGACGAAAAACTGGCGGTCGGCATGGTGTTCCTGCCCAAGACCGATCTCGGCGCCCAGGAGGTCTGCCGCTCGATCGTCGAGACCGAGATTCTCAACTTCGGCTACCGCATCTACGGCTGGCGCCAGGTTCCGGTGGACGCCGGCGTGATCGGCGAGAAGGCCAACGCGACGCGTCCCGAGATCGAGCAGATCATGATCGCCAACGACCGCGGCGTCGGCGAGGACCAGTTCGAGCTCGACCTCTACATCATCCGGCGCAAGATCGAGCGCAAGGTGCTCGCCGGTCACATCACCGAATTCTACATCTGCTCGCTGTCGTGCCGTTCGATCATTTACAAGGGCATGTTCCTGGCCGAGCAGCTGACGGCGTTCTACCCCGACCTGTTGGACGAGCGCTTCGCCTCGAGCTTCGCGATCTACCACCAGCGCTACTCCACCAACACGTTTCCCACCTGGCGGCTGGCGCAGCCCTTCCGCATGCTCGCCCACAACGGCGAGATCAATACCCTGCGCGGCAACATCAACTGGATGAGGTGCCACGAGCCGCGCATGGTGAGCGGCAAGTTCCGCGAGCACGGCGAGGACGTGAAGCCGATCATCCAGGCGGGCAGCTCGGACTCGGCCGCGCTCGACGCGGCGTTCGAGGTGCTGGTTCGCGCCGGCCGCTCGGCGCCCCTGGTCAAGATGCTGCTCATTCCCGAGGCGTGGTCGAAGAACGCGGCCATGCCCGAGGCCCATCGGGCGCTGTATTCCTACTCCAACACGGTGATGGAGCCGTGGGACGGCCCGGCCGCGATCGCCGCCACCGACGGCCGTTGGGTGATCGCCGGCATGGACCGCAACGGCCTGCGCCCGATGCGCTACGCGATCACCGCCAAGGGCCTGCTCATGGTCGGCTCCGAGGCCGGCATGGTTCCGGTGCCGGAAACCGAGATTGTCGAAAAAGGACGCGTCGGCCCGGGCCAGATTATCGGCGTCGATCTTGCCGACGGCCGGTTGTACCACGATCGCGAGCTGAAGGACCGGCTCGCCGCGGCGCACCCCTACGGCGAGTGGATCAAGAACATCTCCGAGCCGCTTCGCGGGAAATCCCTCGATGGCGAGGAAGCGGTCGTGTTCCCGCCCGAGGAGCTGCGTTCGCGCCAGCGCGCCGCCGGCTACACCATGGAGGACCTCGAGATGATCCTCCAGGCGATGGTCGATGACGCCAAGGAGGCGACCGGGTCGATGGGCGACGACACGCCGCTCGCCGTGCTGTCGCGCGGCTACCGCGGGCTGCACCACTTTTTCCGCCAGCAGTTCAGCCAGGTCACCAACCCGGCGATCGACTCGTTGCGCGAGCAACGGGTGATGTCGCTCAATACCCGGCTCGGCAACCTGACCAACGTGCTCGACGAGGATCCGAGCCAGACGAATGTCCTGTTGCTCGATTCGCCGGTGCTGACCAACGCCGAGTTCGCCGAGGTGCGGCGGGTCGTGGCGGACGCCGCCGCCGAAATCGACGCCACCTTCGAGGTCGACGGCGGCGACGAGGCGCTGCGCAACGCCATCGCGCGCATCCGCCGCGAGGCCGAGGACGCGGTGCGCGGCGGCAGCGTGCACCTGATCGTCAGCGACGAGAACGTGGGGCCCGGGCGCGCCGCGATCCCGATGATCCTGGCGACCGGGGCGGTGCACTCGCATCTGGTCGATCAGGACCTGCGCACCTACACCTCGATCAACGTGCGCGCCGCCGAGTGCCTCGACGTCCACTACTTCGCGGTGCTCATCGGCGTCGGCGCGACGACGGTCAACGCCTACCTCGCCGAGGCGACGATCGCCGAGCGCCACCGCCGCGGCCTGTTCGCCGGCCTGACGCTCGCGGAGTGCGTCGCCCGTTACAAGAAGGCGGTCAACCAGGGCCTGTTGAAGATCATGTCCAAGATGGGCATCTCGGTGGTCAGCTCGTACCGCGGCGGCTACAACTTCGAGGCCATCGGGCTGTCGCGCACGCTGGTCGCCGAATTCTTCCCGGGCATGCCGTCGCGCATCTCGGGCATCGGTCTTGCCGGCATCGAGCGCAAGGTCTTCGACCTGCACGCCGGGGCCTTCGGCGAGGAAGCGGCCGTGCTACCGGTCGGCGGCCTCTACCGCTACCGCCACTCGGGCGAGGTGCATTCCTTCGCGCCCGAGCTCATCCACACCCTGCAGACCGCGGTGGCGACCGATTCGTACCAGATGTACCGCAAGTACAGCGACGGCATACGCGCCCTCCCGCCGGTCAACCTGCACGACCTCCTCGACTTCCGCCCCCTTGGGGACCCGGTGCCGCTCGACGAGATCGAATCGATCACCGAGATTCGCAAGCGGTTCGGCACCGGCAGCATGTCGCACGGCGCGCTCTCGAAAGAGGCGCACGAGACCCTGGCGATCGCCATGAACCGGATCGGCGGCGCCTCGTGCAGCGGCGAGGGCGGCGAGGACCCGGCGCGCGCCCATCCGCGGCCCAACGGCGATAACGCCAACTCGGCGGTCAAGCAGATCGCCTCGGCGCGCTTCGGCGTCACGGCCGAGTATCTCAACAACTGCCGCGAGATCGAGATCAAGATCGCCCAGGGATCGAAGCCCGGCGAGGGCGGCCAGTTGCCCGGCTTCAAGGTGTCGGCCGAGATCGCGCGGCTGCGCCACGCGACCGAGGGGGTGACGCTGATCTCGCCGCCGCCGCACCACGACATCTACTCGATCGAGGACCTCGCCCAGCTGATCTACGACCTCAAGCAGATCAACCCCGATTGCAAGGTCTCGGTGAAGCTGGTGGCCCAGGCGGGCATCGGCACCGTGGCCGCGGGCGTCGCCAAGGCCAAGGCCGACCTGATCCTGATTTCGGGCCACAACGGCGGCACCGGCGCCAGCCCGCAGTCGAGCATCAAGTATGCCGGCGCGCCGTGGGAGATGGGCTTGAGCGAGGTCAACCAGGTGCTCACGCTCAACCGGCTGCGCCACACCGTGAGGCTCAGGGTCGACGGCGGCATCGGTACCGGGCGCGACATCGTGATCGCGGCCATGCTCGGCGCCGAGGAGTTCGGCATCGGCACCACCTCGCTGGTGGCGACGGGCTGTATCCTGGTGCGCCAGTGCCACACCAACCGCTGCCCGGTGGGGGTGTGCACCCAGGACCCCAAGCTGAGGGCGAAGTTCGAAGGCACCCCCGAGAAGGTCGTCAACCTGTTCAGCTTCCTGGCCGAGGAGGTGCGCGAGATCCTCGCCTCGCTCGGGGCGCGCTCGCTCAACGAGATCGTCGGCCGCGCCGACCTGCTGGCGCAGGTCAGCCGCGGCAGCCCCTATCTCGACGACCTCGACCTCAACCCGCTCCTGGTGCAGGCCGACCCCGGCGAGAACACGCGCTATTGCAGCATCGAGGGGCGCAACGAGGTGCCCGATACGCTCGACGCCCAGATCATCGAGGACGCCAAGACGGCGCTGGCCGAGGGCGAGAAGATGCAGCTCGCCTACAACGTCCGCAACACCCAGCGCGCCATCGGCGCTCGGCTGAGCTCGATGATCACGCGGCGCTTCGGCATGGACGGGCTCAAGCCGGGCCACATCACCGTGCGCCTGCGCGGCACGGCCGGCCAGTCGCTCGGCGCGTTCGCCGTCCAGGGGATCAAGCTCGAGGTGTTCGGCGACGCCAACGACTACGTCGGCAAGGGCCTCTCGGGCGGCACCATCGTCGTCCGGCCGACGGTCTCGAGCCCGCTGGCGAGCCAGGACAACACAATCATCGGCAACACCGTGCTCTACGGCGCCACCGCCGGCAAGCTGTTCGCCGCCGGCCAGGCGGGCGAGCGCTTCGCCGTGCGCAACTCGGGCGCCGAGGCCGTGGTCGAGGGCTGCGGCTCGAACGGCTGCGAGTACATGACAGCCGGCGTCGCCGTGATCCTGGGCCCCATGGGCGACAACTTCGCCGCCGGCATGACCGGCGGCATGGCGTTCGTCTACGACCCGGGCGACGAGCTCGAACGGCGCATCAACCCCGAGACGGTGGTCTACCAGCGCTTGGAGAGCGCCCATTGGGAGGGCGTGCTCAAGGACCTGGTCGCCGAGCACGCGCGCGAGACCGGCTCGCGCTACGCCCAGGGGCTGCTCGACGACTGGGAGGTCGAGATCGGCCACTTCCGCCAAGTCTGCCCCAAGGAGATGCTCGACCGCCTCGACCATCCCCTCTCGGATGCGCCCGAGGCGGCGCGGGCGTAGGGGGGGAGTCCGAAAATGGCTTTGAGCGGGCACCCGTTACCTGAGCGCAGCGCGAAAGGGTGGCTTCCTCGGGATTAGGTATCTGGTATTTGGGGGTATCAACGCGTCCCGTCTAAACAAGGATTTCTCACATATTTGCCCGGATAATTCTCAACAAGAAAAGTTATTTATCCATACTCAAATTGTTTTACTTTTGTCCGTCCGCCCTTCCTTTTTCTTCCGTGATTCGTAGTAGGCGCGCAGGACCGCGTTCATGCGGGTCTGGTACCCTTTGCCTTGGGTCCTGAACCAGTCGAGCATGTCGGCGTCGAGGCGGACCGTGATGCGCTCCTTGGGCCGCGCGGGCCGCAGCATCAGGGCGTGCTCGAACCACTCCGGCTCGATCTCGAACGTGTCGGGATCGTCCCGGATGGCGGCGGCGATGTCCTCGTCCGTTAGCGCGTGCACACGCTTCCAGTCCGTGCGGCTCTGGTCAAGCCCTTCGCCCAAACGCACTCTGGTAAGTCTCTTCCTCATATCTTCTGGCCCTTCTCGCGCTGATGAGTCGTCTGCTCCGGCCCCGCCATGTGTAAACGACGGCGATCACCTTGCCTTCTATCAGCCCATAGGCAATGAACCGCCGTTCGCGGCGTTCGCTTCGAGGTGATGGGATTTCCAGAACCTCACCGTTCCAAATTTCCTTCGTATCGACGAAATCGATCCCGTGCTTTGCGATGTTGGCCTGGCGTCTCTGCTCGTCCCATTCGAACTCCATATTCATCCTATGCATACATCGTATGTACAGTCAAGCAAGAAACGAGAGGCCAGCGGTTCGACGCCGGCGTTTCGTCCCCGACGAAATCGGCTTCAACCCACGGCTTTGCCGGCAGTCGTGGGAATCAAGCGCTGGAATCATGTGGCTGGCGCCCGAGGCCGCGCGGGCTTAGATTCGGGATATCCGAATTCCTGCAGACTGACGTTGTTTGTTGTCGGGCCTTGGTAGTGCGCCGATAAAGATATCTGGGGACAGTATAGCTTTTAGGTGTCTCCCGGGGTTTTTCTCGGCCGCCCCGGCTTGCGGGGTTTGACGGTGCGTCCCACTATCCGCGCGAGCGTTTCGAGAAAGCCGTCCGAGCCAAGCGGATGGCCGGTGCGCTCGTGGGCCAGGAACGTCTCGATCTCCTCATCGCCGATCCCGCCGTCGAGGAACGTCGCCCAGTCCGGCCCTGGCTCCGCCGGAGGCTTCGCCGAGGCGAGCGCCCGCTCCAGCATCGGCGCGACGCTGACGACGCCATCGTCCTTCCCCGCCAGATGCGCGCGAGCGCTCGACCAGCGCCAGTCCCCCGGCCTCTGCGCCAGCCTCGCCCTGACCGGGTTCAGCTCGACATAGCGGGCGCAGGCCAGCAGGTGGTTCTCGTCCATGGCAAAGGAATGAAAACGCTCC
>JADFMW010000109.1 GCA_022563655.1 Pseudomonadota bacterium | reverse complement strand
AGCAGCTTCAACGCCTTGTCGTTCCGCCCGAGGTCGGCCAACGCCCGCGCCCTCACATGGCGGCGCTGGGTGGCGAGACTCTTGGACGGCCGCCCGACCGCGCTCGAATCGAGCGCTTTGAGCGCCGCTTCGGGACGCTGGTCCATCAGGCGGAGCACCGCCAGCCGGACGCCGACCCGCGCCTTCTCGATCCCTTTGAGCCGGTAATTCACCTGGTGATCGAGCAGCGACGCGGCGCGGTCGAGCAAGTCGACCGCCGCCAAGCGGTCGGCGAGCGCCCGGATCACCTTGTCGCCCTCGGCGCCGGGCGGCGTGAGCTCGCGGAAATCGTAATAGAGCGTCAATGCCTCGCGCGCCGGCAACTCGTCGGCGCCGCCGTCGAGAAACATGTCGGCGAAAAGCCGGTTCATGTCGGCGGTAAGCGCGGCCGCGATGGGGTGCCCGGCGTAGTAGGTCGCCGCCTGCTTCATGGCCTCGAGAGCCTTGCGGTAAACTTTCTCGGCGACGTAGAGCTCGGCCAGCCGCTGCAACAACTTGAGCTCGAAGCTGTCGCCGCGCCAGGCGAAGCGCAGCGTCTCGAACTCCTCGATTGCCTCGCGCGCCGTTAACTCACCGCTCTCGAGCAACATCGCCGTGCGCTGGAAGAGGGTGCCGGCGCGGACCAGACGATCCCTGCTGTTCGCCGATTCCTCCCACTGCTCCAGCGCCTCTTCTTGGTTGCCGCCGGCCCACAACGCGCGCCCGCGCAGGTAACGCGCCCGGTCGCGGATGCTGGGCTTGGGCCGCGTGGCGTGGATGGCGTCCAGATACCCGGTCGCGGCGGCCAGGTCGCGCACCTCGATCGCGGCCTCGGCGGCGATGAGCCCGATCTGGTCGCTAAGATGAGGCACCAAGTCGTGCAGCCACAGGCTGCCGGCGCGCGCGAAGTACTCCGCCGCCACATCGGTGGCGCCTTGCCGCATGGCGAGAACCCCGCGCCAAAGGGCGACGTCGTCGTAGCCGTCAAGCTCCGCCTTGTTGAGGTCGGCGGCGGCGTCGTCGAGGTGGTCGAGCATCAGCTGCGCGACTCCGCGCATCGCGCCGAGCGCGGTCAGTTCGGCGGCCGGAGGGTCGTCGGCCATGACCAGCTCCAGCAGCCCGAGGGTTTCGGGAAAGTAGCCGTGGGCGAAAAGGAAGCGCGCGAGATCGATGCGCGCGCTCGTGCGACGAGTTGGCGGCGCGGTCGCCGCGGCAAGCTGCAATTCCTGCCGGGTGGCGGCGAACCCGGCGGCGCTGCCGCGGCGCCACACGGCGAGGTCGAACACGGCCACGTCGGCGCCCGGGCGCGGCGCGACCCGCGCCGGCCGCTGCTGCCCCCGAGCACCGGAGAGGCTCCCGGCAAGGCCGATCTCGACCCCGCCGGACCCGGCGCGCACCGTCACCCCCTCGGCGGCCGGACGAACGGCGATCCCCTGCACGGTGGGAAGTAGATCGAAGGCGGGGAAACGACGGCCCGAGGCGACTCCCGCGCCCGACGCCGCGACCGGCACGACGACAAGCGTCGCGCCGTCGTCGGGATCGCGCAGTTCGATCTCCTTGGCGACGTTGGCAAGCGGCAGGTACACGCGCTGTCCGCGCGAGCCGTCTTCGAGCCGCATCGCGATCGCGACGGGTGGCTCGGGATGCTTGGTGAAATGGACGATCCACAGCGTGCCGCGCCGGCGGAACGAGGCGCCGAAGCCCTCGCGAAGCTTGAAACGCAACACCGTGGCCTCGGGATGATCGACCTGGGTTACCGATTCGTAGGCCGGGTTCCCGGTGCCCCGCGCCGACTCCAGGTCCACCGAGTAAACCGCGGAGAAAACGACCCACAGGTGCCGCGCTCGAATGAAGGCGGCGCTGGCCAACATGCGGCCGCCATTGAAGCTGACCAGGGTGGGGTCCCCAACCGCCCTCAACTTGACGACCATTGGCGGCGGCATCAGCGCCATCTCGGCCGCGGTGGTGCTCAACGATCTCGCCGCGATCGGCCGCGGCGCAGGAACGGGCTCGTCGGCAACGGCGGGCCCGACGAGCGCCATCGGTTCGGCGGCCGTCGTCTCGGCCGATGATCCTGCCTCGTCGACCATGTTGGCCGGCGCATCCGCCGCGGCAGGAGGCGACGCGGCTTTAACCGGCGGCCCGGGCTGCTCGTCCGTGCCTCCAGGCGGCTCGTCCGCGCCTCCGGGCGGCTCGGATTCGGCCTTGGCCGGCGCGGCCGGCTCGATGGTCGCCTCGGGCGGCGCCAGCGGCGCAGCATCGGACGCCGGCGGCGCAGCATCGGACGCCGGCGGCGCAGGCTTGGCGCCCGGCGGCGGCGGGGGCTTGGCCTTGGCCGGCGCCGGGGATGGGGGTTCGGTCGTGGCGGCTGCGCTCTGGCGGGCGGCGATGACGTCGAGGACCACCGCGGTGCCGGCGCGGAAATGACGCAAGCGCCCCTCGGGGTCGATCAGCAGGGTCACGCGGCTGCCGTTGCCACGAACCTCTGACCGGGCCGCGTGAACGTATTTCGGCAGACGGGCGTTGAGCCGCGCAAGATCGAAGTCGGCGGCGCGGTCGAAACTCACGATCACCACGTCGCCGGCGCGCGACACCGTGTAGCCGACCGGCAAGCGCCAGCCGAACACGACGCGGCCAAAACCCGGATGATCGCCACCCCGGACCGGCACGCGCGGGCCGGCCGATGGCTTGGCCGCCGCACCGTCGCGCGCCCGCGTGCCAGACTCGCGCGCCCCAGACTCGCGCGCCCCGGACTCGCGCGCGCCGGACTCGAAGGCGACCGGGGCGGCGCCGCCGAAGCCGCCGCGAATGAGACCATCGGCGGCGGCACGCGTCATCGCCGTCTCTACGGCGTGAGCCGACGCGGCGCCAAGCGCGCATCCGACGACCACGGCAAGCGCGGCGCGATATAAGGGGTTACGGGCCATCATAAGGGGTTAGGGGCTATCGCGGAGCGGCGGCTTTTCTCGTGCTCGCGCGGACGGCCCACCGACATCCCAAGCCGGGCGACCACGCCTCGTTCGCCGAAACTCGTCGCCCGGCCACTCACCATTCCGCTCGGTCTGCATGGCGGACCGCCCGTGCATGGGCGCGGCTCAGTCGAAGCTGGCGAGCAGCGCGTCGATTTCCTCTTGCTTGTTTGCCTCCTCGGGCAACTGCGGGCCATCGAGCAGGCGATCGTCATCTTCACTCGAATCCTCGCCGCGCCGCGCCGCGGCTTTGCGGGCGCCCGCAAGCTCATCGCCGAACACGTCCAAGAGCTGGTCGAGACGCTCCTCGATGAACTTGAGCGTGGCGACGACCTTGCTGATGCGCTGGCCGGTAAGGTCCTGAAAGCCGCAGGCCTCGAAGATGCGCGTCACCTGCTCGGTGATCGCCGGCGCGTCAAGCTTGCCGGCCTCCGCCTCGATCTGTTCGACGGCATCGAGAATCGTATTGGTCGCTTTCTCGGTCTGCTCGACGATAGCGTCGAGCTGATCGGTGGCCGCGGGCAGGTGGCTATAACGAATGTCGCCGGGGCACAGCGCCGCTATCTCGCGTTTGGCGTTGTGGATGTACGTCGCGAGATCGTCGAGCTCCTTGTAGAGGCGCAAGTGGTTGGGCGTGATGTCGCCCTGCATCGTGGCCATGATGCTGGCCACGACCTCCCCGACCTCGCTGATCTTGACCTGGTCGCCGCGTTCCGCCCTGAGCGCCTGTATGCGCTGCTCAAAGCTGGCCTTGAACCCGTCGGTCGTCATGTCGGGCTCCATCAGAAGTCGCCGAGTACGCTCGTAAGCTTGGTCTTGAGCGTTCCGGCGTTGAACGGCTTGACGATGTAGTTCGACACCCCCGCTTCCTTGGCGGCGATGACGTTCTCGGTCTTGCTTTCGGCCGTGACCATGATGAACGGGGTATTCTTCAGATTCGCGTCCGCGCGCACCTCACGCAGCAGCTGCAGGCCGGTCATGGGCTCCATGTTCCAGTCCGAGATGACAAGGCCGAATTTCTTCTCGCGAAGCTTGGTCAGCGCGGAACCCCCGTCGGTCGCTTCGTAGACGTTCGTGAAGTCGAGCTGGTTGAGCAGGTTCCTGATGATTCTCAGCATGGTTTTGTAGTCGTCCACGACGAGTACAGGCATGTTCTTATCGACGGCCATGGATCCGCTCCATTCGTAATGGCCCCGTTGGGATGAAACTCGGCTCGATTGGCGGCAGGTTAACGACGAATGGTTAAGCGATGGTTACATCTCGGAGGACCGCTTGGCGCCGCCCGGCTTCGGGAGCGCGCGTTGGCGAGCGAGGCCCATCGTCACCGCCTTGGCATTTTTGCCGTCCATCTGGGCTATGATCGCCGCTGCTTTCGCCTCGCGCATCCGCTCGACCACGGCGAGAACTGTGCCCTGATCGAGCTGGTCGAAGATGCGGGCCGCGTCCTTCGCCTTCATCTTCTCGTAGATCTTCACCAAGCTGCGGATCTTGCTCTCCTCGCGCTCGTTGATCACCTTAGAGACCGACGCCTCGATCTTTTTCAGCTCGGTGATCTTCGCATCGACCCGCTGCTCGGCGGCGGCCAGGAGCTTCTCGCGCATGTCGAGCTCGCGCGCCCGCGCCTCGAGCGCTTCGCGCCGCGCCACCAGATTTTCCAACAGCTCGATCTCGGCCGCGCTGACGTCGGCCACGTCGAACGTCGGCGTTCGCCTGTCGAGGACCGCGGGCTGGTCCGCCTCGGGGGCGCTTCTCTCCGTCGACGCCTCCTCCACGCCTTGAGCCGCGGCGCCCTGCCAGAGGCCGCCGAGCTCGAGCGTGAGCAGCAGCGCCGCGGCTACGGTGACCGGAAGCAGTCTCGGGGGTGCAAACATCGACTATCCGGCACGCGCGGCGCGCCACGCGTCGCGGAGGTCACGATCCGCCGCGGAGCGCGATACGTCCGCGCCGCCGTCGAGAACGAGTTCGACGGTCATGGCGTCTCATCCCGCTCCAATAACGTCTCGTCGACGCGAATGGCGACCTGGTTGCCGGCGCGCCCCATGTGACCCTTGAGCATGTTGATCCCGCCGCAGCGCAGTATGATGGGCGAATTGGGCTGCGCCTGCAGCATCAGGGTGTCGCCGAGGCGGAGACTGGCGACCTTATTCAGCGGCAGCACCTGTTCGTCGAGCACGGCTTCAAGGTTGAGCGACATTTTCCACAACTCGCCGGCAAGGTGGCTTTCCCAGATCGAGTCGCGGCCAAACTTCTCACCCCAGAACATCTGCAGCAGCAGATCGCGGATGGGCTCGATCGTCGCGTAGGGCAACACCAGCTCGAGGTTGCCGCCGCGATCATCCATATCGACGCGCATCCGCACCGTAATCGCCGCGTTGGCTGAGCGGGCGATGGCGGCAAAGCGCGGGTTGGTCTCGAGCCGGTCGAACCGGAACGTCACCTTGGTGAGCGGGTCGAAGGCGGCGCTCAGATCGCCCAGCACGACCCTGATCATGCGCTCGACAAGGCTGCGCTCGATCGTCGTGTAGGGGCGCCCCTCGATGCGGATCGGCGCGGTATGCCGGCCGCCGCCGAGCAGGGAGTCGACGACCGAGTAGATCAGGGCGCTGTCGATCGCGATCAGGCCGAAGTCTTCCCACTCCTCGGCCCTGAACACCGTGAGCAAGGCCGGCAACGGAATCGAATTGAGGAAGTCGCCGAAGCGCACCGAGGTCAGCCGGTCGAGCGAGACCTCGACGTTGTCCGAAGTGAAGTTGCGCAACGAGGTCGTCATCAGCCTGACCAAGCGGTCGAACACCACTTCGAGCATGGGGAGGCGTTCGTAGGTGACCAGCGCGCTGTTGAAGATGGCATGCATACCCACCTTCCCCTGGCTCTCGTCGGCGCCGTCGCCGAACCCGAGCAGGCTGTCGATCTCGTCCTGGTTAAGCACGCGGGTGGGTTGGCTACTCGACGTGGAATCACCCGGGTCGTCGAAAATCTCGCCATCCGACTCGCCCGTCGTCTGCGCAGAGTCGCTCGCCGCATCCTGGCCTTCGTCGCCGCCCCCCTCCTCGGCCATGGCCGCCCATTCGGCCGCCACCTTGTCCTGGTCGTCCTGGGCCTGGTCGTCGCCGCCTTTCTCTTCGGCCATGGCGGCCCACTCGGCGGCCATCTTGTCCTGGTCGCCCTGGGCCTGTGTGGTGCTGTCGTTGTCGCCCGGATTGGCCATCGCAACGGGTCTACTGAACCAACATTTCCTTAAACAGCACGTCGCGAATCTTCACTGGCTGCGCGGCGCTTCTGACCCGGCGCAGCAATTCCTCCTTGAGGCGGTAGATCCCGGCCGAACCGTGGAGGTCGTCGGCGCGCAGCTCGCGCAGGTAGACCTGAAAGTGGTCGACGATCCGCGGCAACAGCCGCTCCAGCACCCTGAGGTCCTGAGATTCATCGAGCTCGAGGCTGATCTGGATCTTCAGATATGTCCTCATATTCGAGCTGGTCTCAAGGTTCACCACCATTTCGGGCAAATCGTAGAAGACGACGTCGAGAGACGGCTTTTGGTGCTCGACGGCCTCGGATGGCGGATCGAGCAGCCCGCTGAAATAAATGCCGGCGCCAATCAAGGAAAGCAGCGCGAGGGCCGCCCCGGCAATGAGCATTATGGTCTTGCGGCTGAGCTGCAGGCGGCTCCGCACCGGCTCTTCGTCCGGTACGCTGATATCCTCCTCGATACTCTCGTCTGCCGTTACCTCGCTCATTTCCCTCCTCGCGTGACATTGCGCCGCGCGCCGACGGTCCTGGCCGGGTCGCGCCGGTGGCAGGTGTTATAGCGAACGGTGCGTTAACAATAGATTGCGATCGAGCCGAGGACGCCAGATGCCGCCGCCCGTGGTCGGGCGCCGCCGCCGTGGGCAGTATCTACCCGGCAATGGCTACCGCCGCGCCGCTGCTTTGCCGCCCGCGGCGCCTCAGATTTCCGCCAACCCTTTGCCAGAGCTACTTTATTGCAATGGCATGGGGCGTGCATCGCGGGCTACGCCACACGACCGTGCAAGCACGAGTGGGGCGCGACGAAACGTAGGTAGGATGACATGGAAACCACTTCGATGCTGACGCTCTCGCTGACCACGGCCTTGCGTCACCAGATGGATGTCATCGCCCACAACATTGCCAACGCCAACACCACCGCCTTCAAGGGAGAGCGGGTGTTGTTCGCCACCTATCTACAAGAGGTCGACGGCAAGGAAATCGCCTTCGTCGACGACTTTGCGGTCTTGCGCAACCTGGCGGAGGGTCCGATCACGGTAACGGGCAACCCGCTCGACTTGGCGATTCGCGGCGACGGCTACTTCCAGGTCGACACGCCAGACGGCGTGCGCTTCACGCGCGGCGGGCATCTCGGGCTCGACGCCGACGGCGCGCTGGTTACCACCGACGGCTACCCTGTGCTGGCCGACGACGGCTTTCCCATCCTGACGATCCCGGGCGACACCAATATCATGGTCGGCTCCGACGGCACGGTAACCTCGGAGACCGGCGACATCGGCCGCCTGGGTCTCGTCACCTTCGCCGACGCTCGCGCCCTGATCTACCAGGGCGGCGGCCTCTACGCGACCGACGCCACGCCCCTTCCGGCGGCCGACGCCAAGGTCATCCAGGGTTCCCTCGAGGGCTCGAACGTCGAGCCGATCATCGAGATGACGCGGATGATCTCGCTGCTGCGCAGCTATCAGGCCGCGCAGTCCCTCGCCGACCGCCAAGACGAGCTCAGGAGCCAGGCGATAAACACCCTTGCCAACGTCGACCGGAACGTCTGAGGCACTGCCTTGCCACGCATTAATTTATATAAGGAGATCGTTCGGTGAAATCCCTGAGTATCGCAGCGACGGGAATGCTGGCCCAGCAGACCTACGTCGACGTCATCGCCAACAACATCGCCAACATGAACACCACCGGGTTCAAGCGCCAGCGGCCCGAGTTCCAGGACCTGCTGTACCAGAACCTGGCCGAGATCGGCGTGACGTCGTCCGATTCCGGCACCGTCGTTCCTTCCGGCGTGCAGCTCGGCACCGGCGTCAGGACGGCCTCGGTCTACCGTATCACCGAGCAGGGCAACCTGGTATCGACCGGAAACTCCCTCGACCTCGCCATCCAAGGCAAGGGGTTCTTCACTATCGAGTTGCCCAACGGCGACACCGCCTACACCCGGGCCGGCACGTTCCAGCTCAGCCCCCAAGGCCAGATCGTCACGCTCGACGTGAAGGTCGGCGATGTCGTTCGCAAACACCAGGTTCTGGGACTCCTCAACCAGCCCGAGCTCGTTCAGCGCCTCCAACAGGAGCAGGCGCGCCTGGCTGAAATGAAAGCGCGGGATAAAAAGCTCCTGGCACTGCGCGCGCAACGAGCGAACCTCGAGAAGCGATCCATCGAGGCCAACCGTCTCCGCTTGCACAGCCGAATCAAGTCGACCACCGCAATGGCCGAAGCGCAGCGCGCCAAGAGCGAGGAGTACTTTGCAAAACAGGACGAGAACCTGGCGAAGCTCAAGGAGGTCACACAGAAACTGGGCCAGACCGTGGAAGAACGATATGAGCACAAACGCCAGGCCTATTCGCAGGGCCTGGCCACTGATACTGAAGTGCTCGATGCCAGGCGGACGTTCTTCGATAACCGGGTGAAACTGGCCGACATCGAGCTACGCGTTCATGAGCTGGAACTCCGCCGCATTGACGCGGAGGACTCCTACCACAGGCAAATGGAGCTTGTCGCCGACTTCCATGCTGAGATCGAGAAGCTCGATATCGAGGCCTCCAAGGTCGATCAATTGGACCTCGAGACCGTCTCCGACAGCAAACTGCGAATCCAGGAGATCGAGCGCAACATCGAGCGCTACGACAAACAGCTCGCTACCAAAGGCCAAATCGTTAGCGAGCA
>JADFMW010000108.1 GCA_022563655.1 Pseudomonadota bacterium | reverse complement strand
CTCGACCACCTCGGCCGGCGGCGCCGGGCGGTCGTCGCACACGTTGTAGGCGCGGCCGCCGTTGGGCCGGGCGATCGAGGCGCGCAGCACGGCCACGATGTCGTCGACGTGGACGCGCGAGAACACCTGCCCCGGCTTGTCGATGCGCTTGGCGGCGCCGGCGCGCACCGCATCGAGCGCGCTGCGCCCGGGGCCGTAGATGCCGGCGAGGCGAAAGACGTGCGCCGGGATGCCGTGGCCCCACCAGTAATCGAGCCACAGCTTCTCGGCGTCGAGGCGGCACCGGCCGCGCTCGCCGCTGGGATCGGGCGGCGTGTCCTCGTCGACCCACAGGCCGCGGTGGTTGCCGTAGACGGCGGTGGTCGAGAGATAGCCGATCCATTCGAGGCCCTCGGCGTGGGCGATCGCGGCGGCGTGGTGGTCGAGCACGGAATCGCCCTGCCCGTCGGCCGGCGCCGAGCTCAACAGGTGGGTCGCGCCTGCGAGCGCGGCGCCGGCGTCGGCGAGGGGCCGGCCGCGGTCGAACAGGTATGCGGCGATGCCGCGGTCCTCGAGGCGCCGGCGCTTGTCCTCCGAGCGGCAGGTGCCGGCGACGCTCCAGCCCTCGGCCATCAGCGCCTCGGCGAGCCTGAGCGCGGTGTAGCCGAGGCCGAAGCAGAACAGGCGGCGGGGCGAGGTTGCGGCCATGGGCGGTCTCCGGCGGCTGGCGGGGTTGGCGGCGCGCGGGGTTGGCGGGCGGAGCGGGGCGGCCCGGCGGGTCTATGCCCCCCCGGCTCACGCCAGTCCGAGCTCCCTCGCGTTTCTGACGTTCCTGGGTGTCTCGCCGCGCAACAGCTCGAGCACTCTGGCGACGCATTCCTTGGCCAGCCGCTCGTCGGCCTCCTTGGTGTACCACGCGAGGTGCGACGTGAGGATGACGTTGTCGAGCCCGAGCAGCGGATAGCCGGGCGCCAGCGGCTCTTGGGCGAACACGTCCATGCCGGCGCCGGCGATCCAACCCTCGGTCAACGCACGCACCAGCGCCGTCTCGTCGATGATGGCGCCTCGGGAGACGTCGACGAGGTAGGCCTGGTCCTTCATCTTTTTCAGCTCCGCCTCGCCGATCAGCCCCCGTGTTTCGGGCGTCAGGATGCAGTGGATCGAGATGAAGTCCGAGCGCTCGAGCAGCTCGTCGAAGGCGACCAAGCGAACGGGGTGCGCCGCGAGCGATTCCGGCTCTACATAGGGATCGTAGGCGATCTGCTCAAGGCCGAAGCCGGCGGCGCGGCGCGACATCGCCCGGCCGATGCTGCCGAAGCCGACGAGGCCGAGGGTCTTGCCGGCGAGGTCGACCCCGCAGTACTCGGGCGCCGGCCAGACCCAAGTCGTCTCCTTCGTCGCGCGGTCGATCTGGACGATCTTCCTGGCCAGGGCGAGCAGCAGCGCGAAGGCGTGGTCGGCGACCGTCTCGGCGCCGTATTCGGGGCAGTTGACGACCATGACGCGGCGCCGGGTGGCCGCGTCGAGGTCGATGTTGTCGACGCCGACGCCGTACTTGACGATCGCCTTGAGCTTGGGCGCCGCTTCGATCACCCGCGCCGAAATGGTCGGAAAGAACGAGGTCACGATCAGCTCGGCGTCTTTCGCCTGGCGGGCCAATGTGCCCTCGTCCCAGGCCTCGGCGGTGACCACGTCGGCGAGCGTGTCGAGATAGGCCAGATCCCGCTCGCCGATGCGGACTTCGGTATCGGTCCTCAGGATTCTCGGTTTCGCGGAAGCGTTCATGCGAGATGTCCTTCACCAGACGGCGGAGCGGGCGGCCCCGATCGTTCGCCACGAAGCGGTTGAACTCATGGCCCGTTCCAGGCTAACCGATGAATACCATTGTCGGCTATCGGACACACACCGCAAACACGAGGCGAAACGAAACCGCGCCATGACGTCCCTCCCCCCCTTCCGCGGCCGCGCTACCATGACGGGCCGCACGGCCATGAAGCCGGGGCCGACGCTCGCGCTTCTCGCGGCGCTCGCGTTTCTCGCCCCACTCACGGCCACGCTTCCCGCCGCCGCCCAGCGCGACATCGACCCCGCCGGTGAGTACGCCTCCTGCATGACGCTCGTCCATCGCGACCCCGACGCGGCGTTCGAGAGCGCCATGGCGTGGCGCGACTTCGGCGGCGGGGCGCCGGCGCGGCACTGCGTGGCGCTGGCGCTGCTGGCGCTCGGCCAATCCGCCGAGGCGGCGACGCGGCTCGAGGCGCTGGCCCAGGAGATAACCGACGACGCCCGCCCGCTCCGCGCCGAGCTCTTCGGCCAGGCCGGTCTGGCGTGGCTGGAGGCCGGCCAGGCCGAACGCGCCGACGCCGTGCTCAGCGCCGCCGTCAAGCTCGATCCCGACAACCCCGAGCTGTGGATCGACCGGGCGCAGGCGCTCGCCGCCCGCGGCGCCTACCGGGACGCGATCGACGACTTGAGCCGGGCCATCGAGCTTGCGCCGGAGCGCGCCGACGCCCATGCCTTCCGCGCCAGCGCCTACCGTTTCGTCGACAGCCTCGACCGCGCCGCCGCCGACATCGAGCGGGCGCTGACGCTGGCCCCGCGCGACCCGGTGGCGCTGCTCGAGCGCGGCAACATCCGCCGGCTTGCGGGCGATGCGGCCGGCGCCCGCTCCGACTGGGTCCAGGTGCTGGCCGAGGCGCCCGACACACCCCCCGCCGACGCCGCCCGGGCAAACCTCGAACGCCTCGACGTCAAGGTAGAGTAAGCGTCTCGCTCTTTGCCCCGGCGCCTTCCCTGTTCCCTTGAAGGTGGCCTTGAAGGTGGCGCGTGCACCGGTCGCGCGAGCAGCCGCGCCGTGCTAGCATCGCGCCATGGAAACCACGACGCTGATCATCACCGTCGGCGCGCTCGCCCTGTTCTTCGCCCTCGTCGCTATCGTCGGCCTCCTGACCGTGGTCGCGCGGCTGGGCGGCATCCGCGCGCGGACCAAGGCCGATTTCGACGAGGCGCAGCCGGCGCTGCTCAAGACGCTCGGCGAGATGTCGAGCAAGCTGCTCGACGATCACAAGCGCGAGTCCGAGGACGCGAAGAAGGCTTCCGAGGAGCACATCAGGAAGACCACGAAAGGGCTGACAGAGCAGTTTCAGAGCGTCGTCAAGGCGGTGGCTTCGCTCAACGACCAGGTGGCCGACAGCAAGAAGATGGCCGACACGGTTTGGCGCGCCCTCTCGACCCCCGGCGGCGCCGGACACTTCGCGGAAATCGGCCTCGAAAACACGCTCAAGTCGTTCGGGCTCGTGCCGGACCGCGACTTCGTCAGGCAGTACACGATCCCGGGCGAGTCCGAGGGCAGGCGGCTGCGCCCCGACGCGGTCGTCTTCTTGCCTGGCGATGCGTTCCTGGTGATCGACAGCAAGGCCTCGAAGTTCCTTCTCGAGATCGCCCAGGCCGAGGGCACCGAGTCCGAGGAAGAGGCGTACGCCAACCTCGCGCGAACCATGAACCAGCATTTGAAGGCGCTCGCCGAGAAGAACTACAAGAGCGCCATTCTCGAAAGCTCGCGCAAGGCCGGGCGCGGCGGCGCCATGCGACGCCTCGTGAACGTCATGTATCTCCCCAACGAAGGCGCCGTCGAGAAGGTAGCCAAGGCCGACCCGGGCTTCGTGCAGAAGGCGGTGAACCTTGAAATCGTCGTCGCGGGACCGACGGCGCTGGCTGCGCTGATCGCCTTCGCGCGCGTCGAAATCGACCTCGGCCGGCAGGCCGAGAATCAGGACCGCATCGTCGATGCGTCGCAGCACCTGCTCGACAGCGTCGCCGTGACCCTCGGCCACGTGGAGCACGTCGGCCGGGGGCTGAAGTCCGCGGCCGACGGTTTTTCCAAGCTCGCCGGCTCGATCAACAGCCGCTTGCTGCCGCGCGCGCGCAAGCTGGTCGCGCTCGGCGTGAGGCCGTCGAGGAGCCGCGACATGTCGCGCAACCTGTCCTCGTTCCAGATCGTCGAGTCGACGCCGGCGGAGGTGATCGAGGGCGAAGCCGAGGAAATCCCCCCGGAAATCCCCCCGGAAATCCCCGAGGCCGCCGCGCTCCCCGAGCACGACCGCTCCGCCGACTGACGCGCCCGGACCTGGGAATCGGCTCGGACCCGCTACAGCGGCCTGCGCGCCTTGAGCGCGGCGGCGAGGGTGCCGTCGTCGAGGTACTCGAGCTCGCCGCCCACGGGCACGCCCTGCGCCAGCCGCGAGACCTCGACGCCGCAGTCGGCGAGCCGGTCGGCGAGGTAATGGGCCGTGGTCTGGCCGTCGACGGTGGAGCTGGTGGCGACGATCACCTCGCGCACCTGGCTCTCGCTCGCGCGGGCGACGAGGCGCGGGATGTTGAGGTCCTCGGGGCCGACGCCGTCGAGCGCCGAAAGCGCGCCGCCGAGCACGTGGTAGCGGCCGCGGAAGACGCCGGTGCGCTCGAGCGCCCACAGATCGGCCACCTCCTCGACGACGCAGATCACGGCGCTCTCGCGGCGCTCGTCGCGGCACACGGCGCAGCGCTCGGCGGTATCGAGGTTGCCGCACACCGAGCACGACCTGACGCGCTCGGCCGCCGCGCCGAGCGCCGCGACCAGCGGTACGAGCAGCGTATCGCGCCGCTTCAACAGGTGCAGCGCGGCGCGCCGCGCCGAGCGCGGCCCGAGGCCGGGCAGCTTGGCCAGCAAGTCGATCAGGCGCTCGACTTCGGTGACGGGCATAGGTGTCAGCCCTCAGCTATCAGCTATCAGGCGTCAGCGATTCAGCTGACGGCTGACTGCTGACGGCTCTTTCAAAACGGCATCTTCATGCCCGGCGGCAGATCGAGCCCGCCGGTGATCTTCCGCATCTCCTCGGCGACGTGGACCTCGACCTTGGCCTTGGCGTCGTTGACGGCGGCGACGACGAGGTCCTCGAGCACCTCGACCTCGGCCGGTTCGGCGAGCGAGGGGTCGATCTTCAGCCGCCGCAGCTCGCCCTTGCCGTTGAGCGTCGCCGTGACCATGCCGCCGCCCGCGCCGCCGCTGACCTCGATGTCCGCCAGCCGCTCCTGCATCTCGGCCATCTTGGCCTGCATCTCCTGCGCCTGTTGCATCAAGCGGCCAATGTTCGTCATGACGTCTCCTCTTCGTCCTGGGGATCGCCGGCAGGCTCGGCGGGCGCCGCGCGCATGCGCACGTCGGACACTTGCGCCTCGGGGAAGGCGTCGAGAACGGCCTTCACCAACGGGTGTTCCTTCGCCTCGGCGATGCGGCGCGCGCGGAGATCCTGCCGCTGCTCGCCGGCGCCGTCAGGCGCGGAGCGGGCCTCGGCGACGGGCGGGCCTGCGGCCGCGTCCTGGCCGTCGGGCGCGAAGCGGGCCTCCGGGGCGGGTGGGTCCGCGGCGGCGACCGTGCCGTCGGGAGCGGAGCGGGCCTCGGCGACGGGCGGGCCTGCGGCCGCGTCCTGGCCGTCGGGAGCGGAGCGGGCCTCGGCGACGGGCGGGCCCGCGGCCGCGTCCTGGCCCTCGGGCGCGGAGCGGGCCTCCGGGGCGGGCGGGCCCGCGGCGGCGTCCTGGCCGTCGCCGCCGGCGCGAATCGCTTGGACCAGCTCGGCCGGCGCCGGCAGATCGGCGACGTAGGCCAGGCGCACCAGCACCATCTCGGCCGCGGCGAGCGGGTTCGGCGCGACGCGCGCCTCGCCGAGACCCTTGAGCAGCATCTGCCACGCCCGCGCCAGCACCGGCATTGCCAGCCGCTTCGCGAGTTCGCCGCCGCGGCGCCGCTCGGCCTCGGGCACGGTCATGGCGTCGACCGCCGCCGGCGCCACCTTCACCCGCGTCAGCCAGTGGGTCAGCTCGAGCAGGTCGTGCAGCACCACCAGCGGATCGACGCCCGCCTCGTACTGGCGCGCGAGCCCGTCGAGCGCCGTCTTGATCTCGCCCGCCATCACCGCCTCGAACAGGTCGAACACCTGGACCCGGTCGGCGAGGCCGAGCATGTCGCGCACCCGGTCCTCGTCGATCTTGCCGTCGCAGTGGGCGATCGCCTGGTCGAGCATCGACAGCGCGTCGCGCACCGAGCCGTCGGCGGCGCGGGCGATGAGCGCCAGCGCGCCCGCATCGGCCGCCGCGCCCTCCTTGGCAAGGATGTCCTCGAGGTGGCGCACCAGCGCCTCGGCGTCGATCCGGCGCAGGTCGAAGCGCTGGCAGCGCGACACCACGGTCACCGGCACCTTGCGCACCTCGGTGGTGGCGAAGATGAACGTGACGTGCGGCGGCGGCTCCTCGAGGGTCTTCAACAGCGCGTTGAAGGCCTGCTTCGAGAGCATGTGGACCTCGTCGATGATGTAGACCTTGTTGCGCGCCGAGACCGGCCGGTAGCGCACGCCGTCGATCAGCTCGCGGATGTCGTCGACGCCGGTGCGGCTGGCCGCGTCCATCTCGAGCACGTCGACGTGACGGTCCTCGGTGATGGCGACGCAATGCTCGCAGACGCCGCACGGCGTGATCGTCGGCCCGCCGGAGCCGTCGGCGCCGATGCAGTTGAGCGCGCGCGCGAGCAGCCGCGCCGCCGTCGTCTTGCCGACGCCGCGCACGCCGGTCAAGAGGTAGGCGTGGGCCAGGCGCCCGCCCTCGATTGCGTTCGACAGCGTGCGCACCAGCGCCTCCTGGCCGATGAGCTCGGCGAACAGGCTCGGGCGGTACTTGCGGGCGAGAACCCGGTAGGGGCGGGCGGTCGTGGAGGTGCTCATGCGGCGCGCGGCGGCCAGGGACGTTTGGCGGGACGTTTTACGGTGGCCGAGTGGGAGACTGAACGCCGACCCAGGCCGAGCTCGTTACGGCTGCTTCCTTCCGGATCTGACCGGGTTGGCGAGTGGCCCGTCCGCCGCCAGCCTCCCGCCGAACTATAGCAGCTTTCGCGGGACGCGGGGCAACCCCCGCGCCTTGCCTGGGGGCCGGCGCTGTGCCACGCTCGCGCCATGGCGCGCATCAACTACTTTGCCGGCGGCGAGCTCGACCGCGCCATGCCGTTGCGCGCCGATGCCGCGGGCCTGGAGCAGGTCCGCGTGGCGACCTACCAGGCGGTGTCCGGAGCGGGTCGCGAGGCCACGGAACGCCTGAACTCGGACCTGCGAGCCCGGTTGGATGGGGCCCCCGGTGATGCCGGGCAGCTGGCTTTCAACGTGATCCCGGCCATTGGGGATGCAGGGGACGAGGGGTACTCTGCCGAGGAGTGGAAGATCGTTCGTGAAACCCGGCGGATACTGGACGAACCGGAGTTGCCGGTGTCCGTCACCGCGGTCCGGGTACCGGTGCTGAACGGTCACGCCGAGGCGGTCTGGCTCAGGACCCGGGAGCCCCTGACACCCGAGGCCGCACGGGCGCTGCTGGCCGAGGCGCCGGGGATCCTGCTGGTGGAGGGTTCGGAGGCCCCGACTCCCGTAGCACTAGGGGCTGGCGAGGACCGGGCGTTGGTCGGCCGGGTCCGGCGGGACTTGGCGGACCCTCAAGGACTGGTACTCTGGGTGGTCGCGGACAACCTCCGGAAGGGTGCTGCCAGCAACGCGGTCCAGATTGCTGAAATTTTGGTGAAAAGCTATCTGTAAGCTATAGTTAGCCCATCATCGTAAAGGGGCTTCTCAACTCGGGTAGCGCGCGGGGCTGCTGGGGGAGCTTTCAGCGGGTTACTCAACCGCATGACGAAGGAACATCGATGTCTCGTAGATCCACCCTTGTCCTGATCAGCTTGGCGCTGCTCCTCCCCGGGCAGTTGTTCGCGCTGGGTCTCGGTGAGATCGAGCTCAAGTCCGCGCTGAACCAGCCGTTCCTGGCCGAGGTGGAACTCATCTCAGCGACCGACCAGGACATCTCATCGCTGCGCGTAGGACTCGCTACTGCTGAGACGTTTGCGCGCTATGGCCTCGACCGTCCGTTCCTCCTCACGGAGCTGCGCTTCGAGGTCGTCGGCACCGGGACCGGTGCGATCATCCGCATCACGACGCGTGATCCGATTCGCGAACCGTTCCTGAGTTTCCTCATCAGCACCCAGTGGAGCGCGGGTCGTCTGCTGCGTGAGTACACCGTGCTGCTCGATCCGCCGACCTTCATCGACGAGGTGCCGACGCGGATCGCAGCGCCTCTCCAGCCGAGCGTCGGTACCAGCTTGCCGGCTGCCAGCACCACGATCGCCCCGATGGTTGAGCCGGCACCGGAGACGGCTACCGTCAGCGAGCCCGCGCCGCAGCCGGCGGTCACACGGACCGCGCCGCGACCGAGGACGCCGGTGCAGCGTCAGCCCGCGGTACAGCCAGGAGGCGTCTACGGCCCGGTCCAGCGCAGCGAGACGCTGTGGCGGATCGCACAGTCCATGCTCCCGGAAGACGCCGTCACGATCAACCAGATGATGATGGCGCTGTTCTACGCCAACCCTGAGGCGTTCTACGGCAACATCAACCGACTCAAGGCCGGATACGTGCTGCAGGTCCCCGAGCTCGACGAGATCCGCGCGATCACACGCAATCAGGCGTTCACCGATGTCCGCCAGCACAACCAGGCCTGGCGCTCCGGCGTCTCGCTGTCGGCGGTCGTATCGGCACCTGCGGACGATAGGCAGCCGCAGCTCCGTCTGGTCTCGCCGGACGGTGCGGTCGCCGCGGGCACCGGGACAGTCGACGCGCAAGCTACCGCTGAGTTGCAGGCGGAGCTGGATGCGACCCGCCGTGCGCTCGCGCTGTCGGAGGCGACTAACTTGGATCTAGGTGGTGCGGTCTCTGCCCTCGCGGTCGAGGTGGATGAGCAAGGGCGTCTGTTGTCCGTGAAGGACAGCCAGATCGCAGACCTCCAGCAGCGTCTGCGCGACGCCGGTGAGGATGCTGTGGTCCTGCCGACGGAACCGTTCGAGCAGTTCGCGGATGACACCGCGGACATGAGACAGCCGGATGCTGTTGTGGGCACGAT
>JADFMW010000107.1 GCA_022563655.1 Pseudomonadota bacterium | reverse complement strand
TGCCTTGCCGGCCGCCGCTGCGCTGGAGCTGGTCCACAACTTCACGCTCATTCACGACGACGTCGAGGACATGAGCGACGAGCGCCACGACCGCGAGACGGTCTGGCGCCTCTGGGGCAGCGCCCAAGCGATCAACGCCGGCGACGGCATGTTCGCGCTGGCGAACGCGACGCTGCTGCGGCTGCTCGAGCGCGGCCACGCCCCCGACCGCGTCTTGCGCGCCGCCCAAATGCTGGATGAGGCGACGCTTCGCCTCTGCGAGGGCCAGCACCTCGATCTCGCTGCCGCGGAGGCCGCCACCACGACGCTCGCTGGCTACCTGGCCATGGTCGAGGGCAAGACCGCGGCGCTCGTCGCCGCCTGCTGCGCCATCGGCGCCGTCCTCGCCGGCCAATCGTCCGCGGTGCCCGGCCAACTGCACGAGTACGGGCGCCGCGTCGGCCTGGCGTTTCAGATCCGCGATGACTTCCTCGGCATTTGGGGTGACGCCTCCAACACGGGCAAGCCGGTCAACGACGACCTGCGCGCCGGAAAGCGCAGCTACCCGGTCGTCGTTGCCCTCGAACGGGCCGGCCCGGCTCAGCACAACGAGCTGCAGGCGCTCCTTGCGCAGGCGGACAAGGACGATGCCGCCCTCGAGCGCGCTGCCAGCCTGCTCGAGGAGCTGGGCGCCCGCGACGCCTGCGAGCGAGGCGCGCGTGAGCAGGCCGAGACGGCCATCGCCGGCGTCGCCGTCGGCATGGCGGCGCAAGGCTTGAGGCCGGTCGCCGAGATTCAGTTCATGGGCTTCATTTACCCGACCATCGATCAGATCGTGAGCCACGCCTCGCGCCTGCGCTACCGCACGCGCGGACGGCTGACCTGCCCGATGGTGCTGCGCGCGCCGTTCGGCGGCGGCATCCATGCGCCGGAGCACCACTCGGAAAGCACCGAGGCGATGTTCGCGCACATTCCCGGTCTGCGCGTCGTGATCCCGTCTTCGCCGGGCCGCGCCTACGGCTTGTTGCTCGCCGCCGTGCGCGACGCCGACCCGGTGATCTTTCTCGAGCCGAAGCGCATCTACCGCGCGGTCAAGGAGGAGGTCGCCGACAACGGCGCGGCGCTGCCGCTCGACGTGTGCTTCACCTTGCGCGAGGGGCGCGACATCACCCTCGTGACCTGGGGCGCGATGATCAAGGAGACGCTCGCCGCGGCCGACGCCTTGGCGGCCGAGGGCGTCTCCGCCGAGGTCATCGACGTGGCGACGCTGAAGCCGCTCGACGCCGACACGATCCTCGCCTCGGTGGCCAAGACGGGGCGCTGCGTGATCGTCCACGAGGCGGCGTACACCGCCGGCTTCGGCGCCGAGGTCGCCGCGCGCCTTGCCGAGCGGGGGCTGTTGTCGCTGCTCGCCCCGGTGCAGCGGGTGACGGGCTACGATACCGTGATGCCGCTGTACCGGCTCGAAGACCGCTATATGCCGAGCGAGGCGCGCATTCTCGCCGCCGCGCGCCGCACGCTCGAATTCGCCTGAAGGGGCCGCCGCCATGACCACGTTCAAGCTTCCCGACCTCGGCGAAGGGCTGCAAGAGGCCGAGATCGTCACCTGGCACGTCAGCGTCGGCGATCGCATCGTCGTCGACCAGCCGCTGGTTTCGGTCGAGACCGACAAGGCGGTGGTCGAGGTGCCGTCGCCGCGCGCCGGGCGCATCGCCAAGCTGTGCGCCGAGCCCGGCGACATCGTCAAGATCGGCGCGCCGCTGGTCGAGTACGGCGATGGCGGCGAGCGGGCCGACGCCGGCACGGTGGTCGGCGCCATCGAGAAACACGCCGAGCTGATCGACGAGCGAAAGGAGGCCGCGGGCCGCGCCGGCCTCGCTCGGGTCAAGGCGACGCCGGCCGTGCGCGCGCTGGCGCGGCGGCTCGGCGTCGACCTCGGGATCGTCAGCCCCAGCGGGCGGGACGGCCTGATCACCGCCGCCGACGTCGAGCGCGCCGCCGCGACCCTCGCCGAGGCCGGGCCGCTCGAGCCGCTGCGCGGGGTCCGCCGGGCGATGGCGCAGCGCATGACCCGGGCGCGCAACGAGGTGGCGCCCGCCACCGTGCTCGACGACGCCGACGTCAACGCCTGGCCGAAGGGCACCGACGTTTCGGTTCGCCTGGTTCGCGCCATCGCCGCCGCCTGCAAGGCGGAGCCGTCGCTCAACGCCTGGTACGACAGCCAGGAGACGGGACGCCGCCTGCACAAGAAGATCGACCTCGGCATCGCGGTCGATACCGACGAAGGCCTGTTCGTTCCGGTGCTTAACGATATCGCCAACCGCGACGCGGTCGACCTGCGCCGCGGTCTTGATAAGATGAAAGCCGACGTCATGGCGCGCACGGTGCCGTTCGAGGAGTTGCGCGGCGCCACCATCACGCTGTCGAACTTCGGCACCTTGGCCGGCCGTTACGCCGTCCCCGTCGTGGTGCCGCCGCAGGTGGCGATCCTGAGCGCCGGGCGCGCCGCCGAGCGCGTCGTCGCGGTCAAGGGCAAGCCCGCGGTGCGCCGCATCATGCCGCTCTCGCTCACCTTCGACCACCGCGCGGTGACCGGCGGCGAGGCGGCGCGCTTCCTCGCCGCGGCGATCGCCGATCTGCAGAAGGCGAAGTAGGCCCGGGCCGCCCGCTCGGCCGGCGCGCGCCTTAAGCCCCGCGATCGGGCACGATGTCGAAGGTGGCGACCTCGGCGGCGGGGCTGAGGTCGGCGCCGGGCGGCGTGGGCGCGACGACGACGCTGGCGCGGGCGGCCGGGTCGGCGATGGCGTTGAAGATGCGGTCGCTGGCGAGGTGCGGGTCGCCGGCGAAGTACATCTGCGTGATCAGGCGCTCGAATCCGGGACCGTGAATGGCGAAGTGGATGTGCGCCGGGCGCGTCCAATCGGCCGAGGCGGGGTAGGGCGGCGGCCGGATCGTCAGGAACCGGTAAGCGCCGCCGTCGTCGGTGCGGTCGTGGCCCCAGCCCTGGAAGTACGGGTCGATGGGAACGTTCCTGCGGTCGCGCGGATGGTGATAGCGGCCGTGCGCGTTGGCCTGCCAGATCTCGACGACCGCTCCCGCCACCGGCCGTCCCGCCCGGTCGATGACCCGGCCCATCACGTGCAGCGGCGTGCCGCTGGCGCGGCCGCTCTTGCCCCGCACGGCGGTGAGATCGTTGTCCTGGTCGAGCGGTTTGGTTGCCGGGTAGAACGGCCCGGCGGTCTGGCGCGGCGTCGCGATCCGCAGCGCCGCGAGGGCCGGCGTCGAGTGGACCGCGGCGAGTCCTCCGGCGGCGAGCGAGGCGAGCATCACGCGCCGGCGCGAGAGCGGTGTGTGCACGGGCTTCATCGTCGGGGTCTCCTCGGGATCGCCTCCAGGCGGCGCCAGCATGGTATCGTCGCGGCCGAATCTCAAGACACGGTTGGTTGATCGTGCCGCCGTAGCCCGGGCCGGGCAGGCGGCGGCCGTGCCGGCGGCCGTGCAGGCGGGGGTTCAGGCGGCCGCGCCTCCGGGCGTTCAGTCGGGCGTTCGGGCGGGCAGCTTATCGGGGGCGGCGCCGACGCGGGCGGGGGCGTTGCGGCGCTCGAGCGCGAGCAGCAGCGCGCTGTGGTCGTAGTCGCCGCCGCCGCCGTCGACCAGCTCCTGGAACAGCTCGCGGGTCGCTTCGCTCAACGGCAGCTCGATCGAGGCGTCCCGCGCCGCCTCGACGATGGTGTTCATGTCCTTGAGGTGGATCTGGCCGCGGCCGCCGGGCAGGAACGCACGGTCGATCATGCGCTGGCCGTGCTGTTCGAGGATGCGGCTCTCGGCGTGCCCGCCTCGCAACGCCTCGCGCACCGCAGCGGGGTCGGCGCCCGCGGCGGCGGCCAGCAGCAGCGCCTCGGCGACGGCGCCGATGGTGACGCCGACGATGATCTGGTTGGCGAGCTTGGCGATTTGTCCGGCGCCGTGCGGCCCCACGAGGGTCGCCCGGCCGAGCGCCGCGAAGATGTCCTTGGCGCGGTCGAAGTCCTCGCGCCGGCCGCCGACCATGATCGCCAGCGAGCCGGCCTCGGCGCCCACGGTTCCGCCCGAGACCGGGGCGTCGAGGTGGGCGGCGCCCGAGGCTTCCAGGCGGGTGGCGTGGTCGCGCGCGGTGGCCGGCGGAATCGAGCTCATGTCGATCACCAGGGCCCCCGGGCTCAGGCTCTCGGCGGCGCCCGAGTCGAACAGCACCGAGGTCACCACCGGCCCGCTCTCGAGCATGGTCACGATCGCGTCGGCCTCCGCCGCCGCTTGCTCCGGCGATTGTGCGGCGTGCGCGCCTCGGGCGACCAGCGGCTCGGTCTTGGCGCGGGTGCGGTTCCACACCGTCACCCGGTGTCCGGCCTCGAGAAGGTTGGCGGCCATGGGCGCTCCCATGAGGCCCGTGCCGAGAACGGCGATACGCAGCGTCATCTCTCTTTATCTCCTTTTGCCCGGCCATGCCGGCGCGCGCCCGTCGTCAGCGCTTGCGGAACACGCATCAGGGCTTGCGGAACACGCCTCAGGGCTTGCGGAACACGACGGCCGCCACCCAGCCCGCGAAGAGCGCAAGGACGATGGCGGAAAAGCCGTAGTACGCAGGCCGCTTGTGCGCTAAGGAATCGAGCTTGGCTTGGAAGCCGGTCTTGCGGATCGGCAGCTCGATGGTCTCCTCGCCGACCACCTCGCCGCCGCGGAAAAGGACGAACTGGGCTTTATACGTGCCCTCGGGCACGTTGGCGGGAAAATGCAGCGGCATACGGAACAGGCGCTCGCCGAGGAACTCCACCTCGCCGGTCTGGTCTCTGTAAAGCTGGTCGCGCACCCGGCTGCGGATGAGGGCGGCGCGGAACGGCGCGATCTCCTCGGCCGGGCGCGAGGTGAGTGGCGTCAGGCGCAAGGCGTCGAGTCCGATCTGGTGCCGGGCGAGCAGGGTCTGCGGTATGATCTTATTGAGCTCCTCGAGGGAACGGATCGAGCCGACGGCGTAATAGGCGGGAACGTTTTCGAACTCGATCTTGTCGCGGTTCACCCACACGCCGGCGATGCGGTCCTTGCGCCGCACGACCACGCGCTCTTCGGGCCCGCGGACGACGATGACCAGGTCGCCCTTGCCGTCGATGGCGCCGTAGAGCAGCTCGTCGGCGCCGGTGAAGCCCGAGTCGATCGTGATTTGCTGCCGCCATATATCGGCGACGAGGGGGCCGGCCCACGCCGGCAGCGCCGCCGTCAGCGCCGCCGCCAGCGTCATGGCCGCGATCGCAGCGCTAAGCCGCCCGGTCATCGGCCCGTCGCGATGACGGTGAGCGAGAACAGATCCTCCGGCGCGCCGGCCAAGTCGAACAGCAGCTTGCTGCACACCGCTATCACGATCAGCCCGAGAAGACCGCGCAGCTCCTCGCCGCGAAGCTTCGCCCCGGCCCGGGTGCCGAACTGGGCGCCGATCACCCCGCCGGTCAGCAATACCAGGGCCAGGAGGACGTCGACGGTAAAGTTGTGGACCGCCTGCAGAAAGGTGACGTTGGCGGTGACGAAGATGATCTGGAACAGCGACGTCCCCACCACCACCGAGGTCGGCATGCCGAGGAGATAGATCATCGCCGGCACGATAATGAAGCCGCCGCCGACGCCCATGATCGCCGCCAGCACGCCGACGATGAGACCGATGCTGAGCGGCAACAGCGCGCTGATGTAAAGCTTCGACCGGCGAAAGCGCATCTTCAGCGGCAGGCCGTGCACCCAGTAGTGCTGGTGCAGCTTGCGCCGCTTGCGGCCTGGGTGCCGGCGGCGCGCGATGGCGCGCACGCTTTCCGCCAGCATGAGCGTGCCGATGACGCCGAGGAAAATCACGAAGCTCAGCGAGATGACCAGCTCGATCTGGCCCAGGCCGCGCAGCACCTTGAACAGAAAGACGCCGAACGAGGAGCCGATGAGTCCGCCGATCAGCAGCACGAAGCCCATCTTGAAGTCGACGTTGCCGCGGCGCCAGTGGGCGAGCGCCCCCGAGACCGAAGCGGCGACGATGTGGTTGGCCTCGGTCGCGACCGCCACCGGCGCCGGCACGCCGATAAAGATCAAGAGCGGCGTCATCAGGAAGCCGCCGCCGACGCCGAACATGCCGGCGAGGAACCCGACGGCGCCGCCCATTCCCAAGAGCAGGAAGATGTTCGCCGACATCTCGGCGATGGGCAGATAAAGTTGCATCAGGCTGGAGGGACGCAGCGAACGCGGATCACGGCGTGACGCATGGCGTGCTTATGAGCCGGACGTGGCGGATTCACAAGGAAAATATGCTTGAGTGTATTAACAGAATGCATGCCGCGTTTCCTTTTTACATCCCGATATGCAGCTCGGGCGCTGCGCGCGCCGCTCGGGTGGCGACACGATGCGGGCGGGTTCGCGCCGCGCCGTGGTATCCTGCGCAAAGTCTTGTTTTGACTATGGCGTGAGGTTGGAGCCATGAAACTTTACATCGTGCGGCACGGCGACGCGCTGCCCAGGGAGCGCGATCCCGATTGCCCGCTGAGCGCGCGCGGACGGGCCGATGCCGAGCGGCTCGCGGGTTTTCTGCGAGCGGGCGGCATTCGTGCCGCGCGCGTCGTCCACAGCGGCAAGACGCGCGCGCGTCAGACGGCCGATGCGCTGGCCCGGGCGGTGACGCCGGGCAAGGAGAGCGAGGCGCGCACCGGCCTCGATCCCAACGACCCGACCGACGCGCTCGTCAGCGCGGCCGGCCGCGGCGGCGACGACATGGTCGTCGTCGGCCATCTGCCGTTTGTCGGCAGGCTGGTCGCGCGCCTCGTCGTCGGGCGCGAGGACGCCGCCGTCGTCGTCTTCCGGCCCGGCGCCATGGTGTGCCTCGAGCGCGGCCTGCCTTCGCCGCAGCGAAGCTCTCGCCTCGGCGGAGCCTCCGGCGAAGCCAGGGCCGGCTTCGCGCAGGCAGGCGAGTCCGGTGGCTGGACGATCGCCTGGATGCTCGGCCCCGAGCTGTGGGCCGGGTAGGGGCCGCCGCGCTTGGCTTGAGGGGGGAGGGTGTATCGTACGGCGATCCTCGCAGGGCGGCGTCGTTCCGTTGCCGGACGCAAGCCCGCGCACCATGTTTCGATTAACCAACGACGAAGCGGGAGCACGATGATTACTTTGGGTCATCGGGGCCGCGGCGCGCGGGCGGCCGGGCCGGTGGTTTCGACCGCTGGGGTCGCCTGCCGGTTCATTGGCGTCGGAGACCGGCCGTGAGCGTCGCCGCCGTCGCCGAACCGCCGAGACGGCCGGCGCAATGGGCCGTCGCGGCGCTGGGGGCGCTCGCGCTCGCCGGCGGCGCGGTGTTTCTCGGCGGCGAAAGCTGGAAGCTCGGCGCGTTGTTCGTGGTCGGCGGGCTGCTCGGCGTGAGCCTCTACCACGCCGCCTTCGGCTTCACCTCGGCGTACCGCGCCGCGTTCGTCCGTCGCGACATCTCCGGCGTCGGCGCCCAACTCGTCATGCTCGCGGTGGCGATGGTGCTGTTCGCTCCGATCCTGGCGGAGGGTCGGGTGTTCGGCCACGGCGTGGTCGGCGCCGTGGCGCCGGTCGGCGTGCAGGTCGCGATCGGCAGCCTCGTGTTCGGGCTCGGCATGCAGCTCGGCGGCGGCTGCGGCTCGGGAACGCTGTATACGATCGGCGGCGGCAGCACGCGCATGCTCGTCACCCTGGCCGCGTTCGTCGCCGGTTCGTTTTGGGCCAGCCTCGACATGGCGTTCTGGGGCGGCCTGCCGAGCTGGGGCAGCGTATCGCTGGCGCGCGAGCTGGGCTGGGGGGTCGCGGTGCCGCTACAGCTCGGCGTCCTGGCGCTGATCTGGTTCGGCTTGCGGCTATGGGTCGGCGGGGCCGGGCAGCGACCGCTGTGGGGCGCCGGCTTGTCGTGGCGCCGGTTGCTGGCCGGGCCGTGGCCGCTGCTCTTGAGCGCCGGGTTGTTGGCGTTGCTGAACTGGGCGACGCTCCTGATCGCCGGACATCCGTGGACGATCACCTGGGCTTTCACCCTATGGGGCGCGAACGCGGCCGTTGCCGTGGGCTGGGAGCCGGCGACCAGCGCGTTCTGGAGCGGCGGCTTTCAGCAGGCGGCGCTCGCCCGCGGCGTCGCCGCCGACGTCACCTCGGTGATGGACGTGGGCATCGTTGTCGGCGCGCTCACCGCCGCCGGGCTCGCCGGGCGTTTTGCGCCGACGCTCGGGGTGCCGATGCGCTCGCTGGCCGCGGCCGTGATCGGCGGGCTGGCCATGGGCTACGGCGCGCGTCTCGCCTTCGGCTGCAACATCGGCGCGTTTTTCAGCGGGATCGCTTCAACCAGCCTGCACGGCTGGCTGTGGATCGTGTGCGCCCTCGCCGGCACCTGGATCGGCGTTCGCCTGCGCCCCTACTTCGGACTTCAAAACTAGCGGCAAGTCCGGATTCGGAATCGTCGCCGGGACCGGTAACGGCCCGGCCGGCGGCCGCCCCGGTACCCCACGGAGTCGGCTGCTACGCCGCGAGGGTTCCACCAAAATTCCAAACCGCGAGAACGGCTAACGCGAACCGAATTGCCCGCGCAGGGCGTGCCGGTACGCGCCTTGGCCATGCCCAGAGAGCGTGGGCAAAGATGACGATGCAATGGCCACAGTTGACTTAAGCGTAAACATGTGATATTTACTTCCATTAGTCTGACAATGTACTCGGTTAATATTTTCTTAACTTTAGTTTATTTGTAAAAATCAATGTCAATTTGTTCGGTTTTTGTAATTTTCGATGAAGATATGTCCCGCCGGCACCCAACGCCGACCAGATCTGTCGTGTCTCCGTACTCCCGTGGGATGACGCCCACGCGGATATTGAGGCCGGCACTACTCGATGGAGAATACCCATGACGTTGCACGATAGCGCGAACGATCACCCCGACGTGAAGCACGGAAGCAAATTCGGTCTCGGGAGCATTCTCGCTCCGTGGGGCGTTGGCG
>JADFMW010000106.1 GCA_022563655.1 Pseudomonadota bacterium | reverse complement strand
TCGGCTCGATCGACGGCGGCTTATTCGAGGTCACTGGTTCTCTTGCCAACTCCAAAGCCATCGTGACCATCTGGGACATGGTGAGCGGCAATGTCAGATTCAGAGGTGACTTTGGCGGGACACTGGATCTCAAGCAAGGAGTTCCAGGAACTCCCGAGCATGGCGGCGTTACTATCGGAACGCTGCTGACTCCAGTCGGAGGTGATGGCGGGAAGGTCAAGCTGAACAATATGGACGTAGACAGCCTCTTCGTCCTGGGTGCGGCGCAAACAGGCACACAAATCCTCAACGGCGGACAAGTCAACGGGATATTCTACCCCTGCGAGTTTGGTGGTGAGTTCGCGGGTGAGGCGACGGCCACATTCACGGGTGTCGCCGCTGGTGGTCAGATCTACGCCTTCGACACCACTCCTCCTTTTGAGGCGGATGTCAGTGGAGACATTACGATCAATGGTGACTATGCGGGATTATTTAAGGTTGACGGAGATTTCACGAGCACGGCCTCGCTGACCATCACCGGGGATCTGAAAACGAGTTCGGGCAATGACGGCCTGATCTGGATTGTGGAGGAGGCGGCAGGCGATGTCCTCATCAAAGGCGATCTCATCGGGCATGTCCATCATCCCAAGTCCTTCCCCACCAATGGCAGCCTCACCGTCGAAGGGAATGTCACCAGTAGTGGCGTGTTCAAGACGGGCGATAACGCCACGGGTGAGACTCACGACGGAGATTTGATCTTCCAGGGCAACGTAGTCGGCGACATCCTCATTCACGGAAATATGTCCGGCGACGTGACCATCACAGACGATCAAAGCGGCGATCTGACGATCGACGAGATCGCCATCGCGTACACCATACCCGAGCTCCTTGCCGGCCGGCTTCGCCGCGTCGCCATATCGGGGCTCAGCCTGCGAGCCAGTGTGAGTGGCGAGGGCTTGAGTCTCGGCGCGCTCGACGTGCTGCTCGAACCACTTCTGCAAGAGTCTTCGGGGCCGCTGCTTATCCCGGTCGAGCGGGTCGAGCTGCGCGATTCGAGGCTCGACCTGGCGACGCCCATGGGCGCGGTCGTGATCACCGTTTTCGCCGATATCGCCGTGACCGACGGCCGGCGCGTGCACGTGGAAGGCAAGGTTGGGTTGCGCGCCGCCTGGGGGTCGGCGAACGCGGGGCTGACCCTGGACGTCGAGACGGACGGGCGGCTCGAAGCCCGCTTGCGCGTCGACGAGGGCGAGCTGTCGGTCGCCGCGATACGGGTCAAGGGTCTCGCTGGGGACGTGGCCTTGTCGGGCACCGTCCTCGCTGTCGAGCGGCTGGACACCCGGCTTTCGGCCGCCGAGGTCATCCTGCCGGTCTTTGCCTTCGAAGACACGAGCATCACTGTCACGATCGAGGGCGATCGCCTGTCGGCCAAGGCGGAGGCTCGTGCATCCGATCAGCAGATTGCCTTCACGGCCACGGCCACGGTCGACGATGCCGCCGGCCCCGTGCCGAGCTTCGCGCTCGCCGTCGAGATGACGGCGGACGGTCCTGCGGCGCTCAGGGGGCTGCCGCCGTTTCTGCGGCCCACGGCGGGCCGCGGGCGCGCCAAGATCGCGCTGTCGGGCGTCGTGCCCGAAGCTGCGCGCCTCACCCCGACCATCGAGCCGCGCGACTGGCTCGATGTCGTCGTGCTGACCGGCGCGGTCGATCTCGCGCTCGAGGGCATCGCCGTAGCCGGCTTGGCCTCCGGCGTCTCGGTCGCCGGCCGGGCGGCGATCGAGCTTTCGGATGGCGTGTTGACCGTCGCCTCCGAGGACGGCGTCCGGGTCGCCGTCGCGAAGGTCGACCCGGCGGTGCTCGAGGCCCTGGGACCGGGGAGCCTGTTCCACCCGTTCATCGAGGGGCCGGTCACGCTCGACATCGGCGGGGCGGGGCGGGCGCCGCTGTTCCTGCGCGTAAGGGCGGAGGGCGACGCGCTCGCCGTGCACGGCGCCGCGGGCGCGCGGCTTGCGCTGGCCGCCGGCCCCGTGCTCGACACGGAGTTTGACGCCGCGGCCGAGTTCGACGCCGACGGTGCTGTCCGCCGCTTCGCCGTCTCGCGGCTTGCCCTTGCGGTAGGTGGCCTGCAACTGGGGGACACGGCGCTGGCGGTCGAGTCGTTGCGCCTCGACCTCGCCGGCACGCCGGCGGCGTTCGGCGGCGGGGTGAGCGTGCGGCTCGCCGCCGAAAGGGCCGCGCTGCCCCCGGTGGCGGTGAGCGACGCCCGGCTCGCCATCGACGGCGACTTCGCTTTCCGCGACGACCGGCTCACGGTGACCGTCCGCGAGGGCGGAGAGCTGCGCATCGGCGGCTTGCGCATCGAGGATCTGTTCGAGGCGAGCGGCCCCGTCGAGGCGAGCCTCGATGGCTCGACGGAGCCGGCGCTCGTGGTCGAACTCGACGGAGCCGGCGGCGTCGTTCTGCGCCACCGCCTGGGCCTCACGATATCCGCCCTCGCGGGCGCGATTACGCTCCCTGGACTGGGCCGCGCGGCGGTGATCGTCGAGGCGCCGCAGCTTCGCCTCGACGGCGAGGCGCACTGGCCGCGGGGCGGCTACACGGGCACGGTGACGGCCGCGGACGGCCGCCTTCGGCTGCCGGACCACGGCGTTGTCCTCGAGGGTATCGACGTGACGCTGCGTGCCGGAGCGCGTGAGGGTGCCGGAGCCCGCGAGGGCGCCGAAGACGCGCTCGCTTCGTTCAGCGTGGGCTCGCTGCGCCAGGAGCGCCAACCGCCCTTTGTCGTGCCGCTGCGCCTCGACGCCGATCTCGGGCTTGCGGACGGCCGCCTTTCGCTCTCCGGCCGCATCGGCGATCTCGATGGCCGCCTGGTGGTCGAGTTCTCCGGCGACCACGATCTCGGGCGCGGCAGCGGACGGGCGGCGCTCAAGCTCCATCGCCTGGCTTTCGCCCCGCAGGCGCTGCAGCCAGAGGACCTGTTCCCGATCCTGCGCGGGACGGTCTCCGCCGTGAGCGGCGCGGTTGCCGCCGAGGGCGAGATCGCGTGGATCGGATCGGAGCTTTCGACCGACCTCGAGGTGCTGATCGACGACCTCTCGCTGTGGTCGGGCCGGGTGCGTCTGCAACGCGTCAACTCGGTCGTTAAGATCGACGGACTCTGGCCGCCGTCGACTCCGCCGGCGCAGCTCGTCGCCGTCGGGCTGCTCGACGCCGGCATACCCTTGACCGACGGGGTTATCGCCTTCCGTCTCGCGCCCGAGGGCCGGCTCGATATCGAGCGCGCCGAGTGGCGTTGGGCCGGGGGGACGATTCGAACCGGCGGGGTGACGGTCGGGCCGCAGGCGGCGCAATTCGATCTCGACCTGGAGGTCGTGGATATCGGTCTGACGGAGATCATCGAGCTGGCCGACATCGACGGCCTCGCCGCCACGGGCCGGCTCTCGGGGCTCATACCGGTGGCCGTGTCCGGCGACGGCGTCGTCATCCGCGACGGGTTGCTCGAGGCAGCGCCCGGGGGCGGCGTCCTAAGCTACGCGCCGAGCGCCCTGCCGGGCGCATTGCGCCAGGCCGGCGAATCGGTTACGCTGATGCTCACCGCGATCGAGAATTTTCATTATGACAGCTTGCGCATCACACTCGACCGGCAGGTCGACGGCGCCACCGAGATCGGCCTTCATCTCCGGGGCGCCAACCCGGCGTTCTTCGAGGGCCACCCGGTCGAGTTCAACCTCATCGTCAGCGGCGAGCTCGACACCATGCTGCGCCGCGGGCTCGAGGGCTACCGTGTTCCCGACGCCATCCTCAAGCGCCTGGAGGGGTTCGGCTCCTAGCGCGCGGGCCGCCGCCGCGCAGCCATGGGGATGGGTATGAGACCCGGTCGGCTGATCGCCGCGCTCGCGGCGCTGACGGTGGCGGGCGCCTGTCAACCGACGGTCAAGATCGCGCCGCCCGACAAGCCGATCGTCATTAATCTCAACATCAAGATCGAGCATGAGATCCGGGTCAAGGTGGAAAGGTCGGTCGAGGATCTGTTGGCGACGGAAAAGGGTCTCTTCTGACCGCGTGGGAGGAGTGCGATGATACGAGCAGCGCGTACGCGAGCCGCCCTGGTCCTGGCCCTGTCGCTGGGCCTCGCCATGATGATCGCGGGCGGCGCCCACGCCGATGCGCTCGGCGACGCCAGGGCGGCCGGCTGGGTGGGTGAACGCGTCGACGGCTATCTCGGCCTCGTCGACCGCGCCGCGCCCGGCAACGTCAAGGCGCTGGTCGCGGACATCAACGCCAAGCGCCGCGCGAAGTATCAGGGCATCGCCGATGCCAACGGCACCGGTCTCCGGGCCGTCGAGGCCATCGTCGGCCGGAAGCTGATCGAGCGCGCCCGGCCTGGCCACTACGTCACTGACGCCTCCGGCCGGTGGGTTCGCAAGTAGGGCCGGTGGGTCCGCAAGTAGGGCCGGTGGGTCCGCAAGTAGGGCCGGTGGGTCCGCAAGTAGGGCCGGTGGGTCCGCAAGTAGGGCCCTGAACCGCGCCGCTTTTCTCGGTGCGCCCGAGGTGCACGAACTGCGCCTCTGGGATGCGCCTGCCGGCGATGGCTGGGCAACTTTGAAATGATGAGATTATGGTGGTGCGGGCAGTCTGGTGCGAACCTGTCTCTGGGGCCGGAGCGGCGATTTCCCTGTTAAACAGGGAAAAAACAGGGAATTTTCGCAGAATCAGGCTGTAATGGGCTAGACAGGATGCTCTAATTGACTGATATAGCACGTCTTTTTGGTCGAATTCCCTATACATCGGAACAGGGAATTTTTTCGGCCGAACAGGGAATTTAACTTGCAGAACAGGGAATTATCTGGTGGATCAGGGAACCGACGCACGGGTCCGCCGCAGGTTCAAATTGGGGGCGCGTTGCCACCTAATCTTGCACATCGAGAAACGCTAAAGCACCGGCCGTGCCAGAGCCACACTGGTGCCGTGCCAAAGCCACACTGGTAGCGTGACAATTCCCGCAATGATGCTGACCGCTTATTTCGGATTTCCGCTGCAAACATCGGCCGAACCGGTTCCACCATACGCGAGCCGTCTCGTGGCTGATGTCGATGCCGCGCACATGGAGCAGGTTCTCGACCTGCCGCAGCGACAGCGGGAAAACGGATATACATCATCACGGCAAGGCGGATAACCTCGGGTGCCGTCTTGAAATATCGGAACGCTTATTCATCCATAAACGCTAGAACCAGCGCCTCACCGGCTCAAGTTATTTTGTTCTGACATCGCCCGAAAATGGAATCAGCGGCGCGACATGTACTTCGACCTGCGGCTTTGGACGTTCACCGAAGGCGTGCGCTGGCGCATCGCGGGCGCGGTGCTGATCAGCCTGGTCTCGGCCGCCGTCGGCATTGCCCGGCTGGCGCTGCTCGGCTGGTTGCTCGCGAAGGTCTTCGAGGGCGCGGGCGCTGACGAGCTTGCCCTGCCGTTCGCCGTGATCGCCGGCGTCATGGTGCTGCGCGGCGGGCTCGAATACTGGCGCACCATGATCGCCCACAAGACCGCGGCACTGGTCCAGCTTCATATCCGCGAGCGCCTGTACCGCAAGGTGGTCGAACTCGGGCCCGCACATTTCGGGCTCGAGCGCACCGGTGACGTGATCGCTACAGTTGTCGACGGTGTCGAACAGCTCGAAACCTACTTCGGCCAGTACCTGCCCCAGCTCGTCGTCGCGGCCCTGCTGCCACCGGGCATCTTCATCTTCGTCGCCTTTCTCGATTTGCCGGTCGCGGCGCTGCTCGTCGCTTTCGCGCTGCTCACGCTTGTCGCGCCAGCGGTGTTTCACGCTTGGGGCACAAAGGCGAGCCTAGCGCGCGGTGAGGCCTACAGCACTTTCGGCGCCGAGTTCCTCGATTCGGTTCAGGGACTTGCGACGCTCAAGGCCTTCGGGCAGAGCGGCGCCCGCGCGCGGCTCCTCGCCGACAAGGCGCGCGAACTGTTCCGCAGCACTATGTGGGTTCTTGCGACCAACTCGCTATCGCGCGGCATTACCGACACTGGCGTCGCCGTAGGCGCCGCCGCGACCCTCGCCCTCGGCGCCTACCGTGTGGCCGACGGCGTCATGAGCCTCGAAGTGCTTCTCGTGGTCCTGATGATGGGCATTGAAATCTTCCGGCCGCTCCGCGAGCTCCGCTGGTTGCTGCACGACGGCATGCTAGGCCAGTCGGCGGCGCAGAAAATTTTCGCCATTTTCGATTCGCAACCTCTCATTCGTGACGACAACGACCGCGACGACCACGTCGGGCGGGCGGGGGCAGCGGCGCTCGAGCCCTCGGTCGCGTTCGAGGACGTAATTTTCGTCTACCCGGGCGCCCGGCGCGTCTCGCACCAGGGCTTGAGCTTCCGCGTCGCGGCGGGCGAGCGGGTCGCCATCGTCGGGCCGTCGGGCGCCGGCAAGTCGACGATTCTGCGCCTTCTCCTGCGCCTCTACGACCCCCAGGAGGGAAGCGTCCGCATTGGTGGGCGCGACCTGCGCGAGCTCGGCCTCGACGCGTTGCGCAGCCAGCTCGCCGTCGTCAGCCAGGATTCCTATTTGTTCCACGGCACGGTCGAGGAAAACCTGCGCTTCGGCAAGCCGGACGCCACCCAGGGCGAGATCGACGCCGCGGTGCGCGCCGCCAACGCGCAAGAATTCATCGAGCGCCTGCCCCAGGGGTACCAGACCGTGATCGGCGAGCGCGGCATCCGCTTATCAGGCGGTCAGCGCCAGCGCATCGCCATCGCCCGCGCGCTGTTGCGCGATGCGCCCATCCTGGTGCTCGACGAGGCGCTTTCGGCGGTGGACGCCAGGAACGAGGCGGTGATCCAGCAGGCGCTCAATCGGCTGATGCAGGGGCGCACGACGCTGATCTTCGCCCATCGCCTTTCCAGCGTGATCGACGCCGACCGAATCCTCGTGCTCGAGGACGGCCGGATCGCTGAGACCGGCACCCACGACGAGCTCATGGCGGAGAAGGGCGCCTACTACCGCCTGATGGCCGAACAGGCACGCGACACGGCGTCCGAGGACATGGCGCTGCTCGCCGACGGGACGCTGCTCGCCGACAGGACGACGGCGCGGACTGCGGGCGCAGACCTCCCCGGCGCCGACGAGGCCGCCCAGATGGAGCCAACCGACGCCATCCTGCGCGCCGAGGGGCTCGGCTGGGCCCGGGTGATCGGGGTGCTCATGCGGCTGATGGCGCCGTGGAAGGCCAAGATGACGCTCACCTTCCTGTTCGGCGTGCTGCGCGTGTGCGCGCTCATCGGCGTCGGCGTGTTGAGCGCCCTCGTCGTCGCGGCGGTCAAGGCCGGCGCGCCGTTCGATGGCCTTCTGGTCGCGCTCGCAATTGTCGCCCCACTCGCCGGGCTCCTTCACTGGCTCGAATCCTGGATCGCCCACGACATGGCATTCCGGCTGCTTGCCGAGATGCGCATCGCGCTGTTCGACAAGCTCGACGCGCTGGCCCCCGCCTACCTCCTGCGCCGGCGCACCGGCGACCTCACGGCGATGGCGACCCAGGATGTCGAGAAGGTCGAGTATTTCTTCGCCCACACCGTCGCGCCCGCCTTCGTCGCGATCCTCGTGCCGGGCGTCGTGCTCGTCACCTTGGTCGCCTACGGCTGGCCCTTGGCGCTCGCGCTCGCGCCCTTCCTCGCGGTGACGGCGCTGAGCCCGTTCTTCATGCGCGGTCGCATCGACCGCCTTGGCTCGCGCGCCCGCGTCGCGCTGGCCGAGCTCAACGCCCACGCCGTCGACACCATCCAGGGACTCGCCGAGATCGTCGCGTTCCAGCAATCGGCGCGGCGCGGCGCGGCCTTCGTCGAGCGCATCCGCGCCTGCCATCGCCTGCGGCTTCCCTTCTTCAGCGACCTGACCATTCAGACCGCGACGCTCGAGGTCGCGACCGGCCTCGGCGGGCTCGCCGTGATCGTCGCCGGCGCGCGCATGGTCGACGCAGGCAACCTGGAGGCCGGTGCGCTGCCGTTGCTCACGCTTCTCGCCTTGTCGGCTTTCCTGCCGGTCTCCGAGATCGCCAACATCGGACGCCAGCTCGCCGAGACCCTCGGCGCGACGCGGCGTCTCTACGCGGTCCACGACGAGCCGGTGGTGTTGGCCGACGGACCGGGCGTGGCGGCGTCACCAGACCGCGGCGGTGTCGGGCTCGACGTTCACGACGTCACGTATCGCTATTACGGCGCCAACCGGCCCGCGCTGTCCCATGTGTCATTCACCGTTGCGGCGGGCAGCACGGTCGCGCTGGTCGGCCCATCGGGCGCCGGAAAGACGACGCTCGCCCAGTTGATGATGCGCTTCTGGGACCCCGACGGCGGCGCGATCCGGATGAACGGCGCGAACTTGCGCGACTACCGCCTCGATGCGCTGCGCGACCGGATCGCGCTGGTCGCCCAGGACACCTTCCTGTTCAACGAGAGTCTGCGCGACAACATCCTGATCGCCAGGCCGACGGCGAGCGAGGCCGAGGTTTGGCGAGCCGTCGGGCGCGCGGCGCTTACCGACTTCGTCGCCGCCCTTCCCGACGGCCTCGACACCCGCGTCGGCGAGCGCGGCATGCGCTTGTCGGGTGGCCAGCGCCAGCGCGTCGCCATCGCCCGCGCCTTCCTCAAGGACGCGCCGGTGCTGATCCTCGACGAGGCGACCTCGCATCTCGACGCGGTCAACGAAGGGCTCGTGCGCCGGGCGCTTGAGGATCTGATGCACGACCGCACGACCGTCGTCATCGCCCACCGGCTGTCGACGGTGCGCAACGCCGACACGCTCATCGTGCTCGACGAAGGCCGGGTCGTCGAGGCCGGCAACCACGCCGAGCTGGTCGCGCGCGGCCGCCTCTACGCCCACCTGGTCGCACACCAGATGACCGGCAACGTAACCAGCGCCGCCGACTGAAGCGGGGCTTTGTCACGAAATTGGATTCTGCTGCTCATGATCGTATCTGCAGAATCGGTGGGCTTGTCACGAATCTTGA
>JADFMW010000105.1 GCA_022563655.1 Pseudomonadota bacterium | reverse complement strand
CGTAGCCAAGGCTACGCTCCGCGGCCTTCTCCTGGCGGCTCGGACTCCGGCGGGCGCGATGACGCACCTGCCCATGGTGAGAAGTCCGGGCTCGCGGCCGGGGCGCGGGGCGCCATGACACCGTCCGAAGTTCTCGCCATCGGCCAAGAGGCGATCTTCACCCTGCTCAAGGTCGCCACGCCGATGCTCGGCGTGGCGCTGACCGTCGGCCTGCTCGTCTCGCTCTTCCAGGCGTTGACGCAGATGCAGGAAATGACGCTGTCGTTCGTCCCCAAGATCGCGATCATGGCCCTGGCCCTGTTTGTGTTCATGCCGTACATGATGTCGACCTTGGTCGTCTTTGGAGAGCGCCTGTTCGAGCACATCGCCGGACTGGGGTGATGCTGGCCGAGGCCCTCACGGCCGACGTTTTCGCCATTCTGCTCGTGTTCGCGCGGCTCGGCGCGGCGCTGATGCTGCTGCCGCCGTTCGGCGAAACCTTCGTCTTCTCCCGCGCCCGGCTTTCACTGGCCCTGGCCATCAGCGTCCTGATCGCGCCGCTCGCCGCACCGTTGTTGCCGCCCTTGCCGGAGGCGCCGATCGAGCTCCTGCTTATCATCTGCGGCGAGATCGCCGTCGGCTTGTTCATCGGCGGGCTGGCGCGGCTGCTGCTCAGCGGGCTGCACACGGCGAGCATACTCGTCGCCTACCAGACGGGCCTCGGCACGGCGACGATATTCGATCCGAACATGAACGAGCAGGGCGTGATCATCAGCCGCTTTTTTCTGCTCGTGGCCCTGCTTCTGTTGTTTACGACCGATCTTCACCATGCGCTCCTCGTCGCCCTGATCGAGTCCTACCGGGTGCTGCCGCCAGGGGCGTTGCCGGCGACCGGAGATTTCGCCGGGCAGGCGATCAACTTCATCTCCGGCGCCTTCGTCGTGGCCGCGCAGGTGGCGGCGCCGGTGCTGGTGGTGGGCTTGTTGTTCTACCTCGGGCTTGGCCTCCTGGGGCGGCTGATGCCGGCCATACAGGTGTTCTTCGTCGCCCTGCCGCTGCAGATCGCGCTCGGTTTCTGGGTCGTCATGTTGGGGCTGTCGGCGATGATGCTGTGGTACATGGAGTACTTCGACGAAAGCCTCGTCCGCCTGTATGGCGGTGGTTGAGCCATGGCCGAACGCGAAGACAAATCGCAAAAGACCGAGGAGCCGACCCACAAGAAGCTCGAGGACGCGCGCAAGAAGGGTCAGGTGGCCACCTCGCGCGAGGTCAACCATTGGTTCATGATTCTCGCCGGCACCCTGGGGGTGGTCGTGTTGGTGCCGACGATGATGGGCGAACTCGGGCGGGACTTGAGCCGCTACCTCGAGTATGCCCACGCTGTGCCCACCGATGGCGCGGCGCTGCGCAGTCTCGGCGTCCAGGCGGTCGGCGACGCCGTCGTCGCCCTGCTGCCGATGATGTTGCTGCTCGTCGGCGCGGCGTTGGCGGCCGGGCTGGTCCAGCACGGGCCGGTGGCGTCGGTCGAGAAGATCAAGCCCAAGCTTGAGAACATCTCGCTGGTCAAGGGCCTCAGCCGGTTGTTCTCGATGCGCTCGCTGGTCGAGTTCACGAAGGGCATCCTCAAGCTCGCCATCGTCGGCTTCGTCGCCACCGTCCTGGTGATGCCCGAGATGGACCGCATCCGCTCGGCTTCGGCGCTCGAGCCGCTATTGATGCTCGACCTCCTGTGGTCGCTCGCCGTGCGCATGCTGGGCGGCGTATGCGCGGTCATCACCGTCATCGCGGCGCTCGATCTGTTGTATCAGAAGTTCGAGTTCCACAAGTCGATGCGGATGTCGAGGCAGGAGGTCAAGGACGAGCTCAAGCAGTCGGAAGGCGACCCCGTGGTCAAGGCGCGGCTGCGACAGCTGCGTCTCGATCGGGCGCGCAAGCGCATGTTGGCCGCGGTTCCCGATGCCGACGTCGTGATCGCCAACCCCACCCATTATGCCGTGGCGCTCAAGTACGACGCCCCCGTCATGCCGGCCCCCAGGCTGGTGGCCAAGGGGGTCGACGCGGTGGCCTTGCGAATTCGCGCGGTGGCCGAGAAGAACGACGTCGTGGTGGTCGAGAACCCGCCGCTCGCGCTCGCCCTATGGGAGGGCGTCGAGATCGACCAGGAAGTCCCCGAGACGTATTACAAGGCGGTGGCCGAGGTGATAGGATACGTGTGGCGGCTCAAGCGCAAGGCGCCGCCGCCGCGGCGTAGCTGAGGCATGGCAACACATACGACGCAGCAGCGAAGGAAGATTATGCGCGCGCCTCGCGATCGGCGGGCGCCGCCGGTCCACGCCGCGCCCGCCGCCGCCGCGCCGGCCGCCGCCGCGCCGCACCTTGGCGCCCGCCGGGCCGCGGCGGGATCGCCCTTGGCCCGCTGGCCGTTGTGGGCCCTGGCGGCGGCGTGTCTCGCGCTGGCGGCGGCGCTGTTCTTGGCGATTCGCGCATCGGGCGCCGTGGGCCCCGCCGCTCTTGCCGCCGTGGCCGTACTGCTGCTCGGTGCGGTCGGCGTTGCCTTGCTGCGCCGACAGGCCGCTGCCGGCAGCGGCGCCACGAATGGGCGCGGGCAGGCGGCCCCGGCGCTCGCCGAGCCCGAATCGCAGCCGGCTCTGTGGTGGTCGCAGCAGCACATTTCGCGGTTTTTCGACGCCTCGCCGATCGGCATCGCCCTGGTCGACCTCGAGGGTGCCGTGGTCGAGTGCAATCGGGCGTTCCGTACCATGACCGGCGAGACGGGCGATGACGCGAGCTGCCGGCCCTTCGTCGAGATGATCGATCCGCACGACCGTACCGATGTGACCGCGCGCCTCGCGAACGCGGTGACGCACACCGATACCCTGACGCCGCTCGAGGTCCGCCTCAACGTTCCCCACGAGACCAACGCGTCGCTGTTCGCGAGCCGGCTTGAGCAAGACAACGGCGAGGTGACGGGCGTGATGGTGCATCTGATCGACGTCACCGATCAGAAGAAGCTCGAGCTTCAGTTCGCCCATTCGCAGAAGATGCAGGCGGTGGGCCAGCTCGCCGGCGGCATCGCCCACGACTTCAACAACCTGCTGACGGGTATGTTGGGCTTTTGCGACCTCTTGCTGATGCGCCACCAAGCGGGCGATCAGTCGTTCGCCGACATCATGCAGATCAGGCAGAACGTCAACCGCGCGGCGGGGCTGGTGCGCCAGCTGTTGGCCTTCTCGCGCCGCCAGACCCTGCAGCCCAAGGTGCTGGTGCTGACCGACGTGCTCGCCGAGCTGTCCAATCTGTTGCGTCGGCTGATCAGCGAAAACATCGAGTTGCGCATGATCCACGGCCGCGACCTCGGCCTGGTCAAGGTCGACCAGGGCCAGCTCGAGCAGGTGATCATCAACCTCGCGGTAAACGCGCGCGACGCCATGACGGGGAGCGGCACGCTGACGATCCGCACCAGCAACGTCTCGCGCGACGAGTCGGGGCAACTCGGGCACGATCTGCTGCCGCCGGGCGATTACGTGCTCATCGAGGTGACCGACACCGGCAAGGGCATCGCCAAGGAGCATCAGGGCAAGATCTTCGAGCCGTTCTTCTCGACCAAGGAGAGCAGCGCCGGGACCGGGCTCGGGCTGTCGACGGTTTATGGCATCGTCAAGCAGACCGGCGGCTACATCTTCGTCAACAGCCGGCTGGGCAAGGGCGCCAGCTTCAGGGTTTTTCTGCCGCGCTATTTTCAGGCCGAGCACGCGGCGCTGGAGAGCCAGCCAACGGCCAAGCGCGAGCTGCCCAAGGACCTCACCGGCAGGGGCACGATCCTCCTGGTCGAGGACGAGGACGGCGTCCGCGTCTTCGGCGCCCGCGCCCTGCGCCACAAGGGCTACTCCGTTTTAGAGGCCGATAGCGGCGAGGCGGCGCTCGACGTGATCGAGTCTTACGACGGGGCGATCGACCTGTTGATCACCGACGTGGTCATGCCGCGGATGGATGGCGCGACGCTCGCCGAGCAGCTCCGCCGCACCCGGCCCGACCTCAGGGTGATCTTCATCTCGGGCTACGCCGAAGACGCCTTCCGCAAGCGCCTCGACAGCCCGCAGGACATGTACTTCCTGCCCAAGCCGTTCAGCCTCGCCGAGCTCGCCGGCAAGGTGAAGGACGTGCTCTCGGCCCCCGTCGCCTGACCCCGCCGCGCCGCAAGGGCGCGTGCGGCCGCCCCGCTTGAAATACCGCCCCAGCACACTGGCGATGGTCGGGTAGTGAAGCCCGGCCCTGTGGTCCCGGCCGTGTGGTCGCCGTGGAAGCTAGGTCAAGCGCGAGGCTGAGCTAGAACGAGCTACCAATTCGCAGCGCGCGATTCGATTGATCTAGATCAAGGCGCGGCGCGGCAAACCCTGTAATGGAGCCAGACACGTTTGGGGCCCGGTCGGCCGCGTGTCCCGCCGCGGCACAGGCGCGAGCGCAAGGAGGTCGGACGACGCCGATAAGTCGAGCGAGGTTGGCGTGTCCCGACGGCGCGTGGGAAATCCCGGTACTTCGCAGCAGAGAGAGCCGGCAACAACCGCGAAACCCAGCTTCGAGATGGAGGCGCCAGTGATCCATGCCGCGGCGATAAGGAACCACTTCGTTACCAGTCTGGATGATTGTCGGGCCGCGGCCAAGCCGTACCGACACTGGCTGCTCAGAGACGTGTTCCCGCATGATGTCTGCGATGCGATAAAGACGCTTCCCTTCGATCCGCCTCGCATCGAGGACACCGAGGGAAAACGGGAAACACACAACGACACGAGAATTTTCTTTTCGGTGGAGAACCGCGCCCGGTTCGACGTCTGCCGCGAGTTGGCGGACGTGCTGCAACACGAGGCAACGATCAGGGAACTCGAAAGCACTTGCGGGGTAACGTTGAAAGGGGGGTTCCTGCGCATCGAGTATTGCCAGGACACGGCTGGTTTCTGGCTGGAGCCCCATACCGACATCGGCGCCAAGCTGTTTACGATGCTGGTGTACCTGTCCACGGACCCGGGGTCGGAAGAATGGGGAACCGACATCTTCGACGAAAACATGAACCTCGTCGCCACCGCGTCCTACCATTACAACTGGGGCCTCATCTTTATTCCGGGCGCGGACACCTGGCATGGGTTCCGCAAGCGGCCGATAGACGGCGTGCGGAAGTCGATCATCGTCAATTACGTCAAGGACGAATGGAGAGACCGTCACCAGCTCGCCTATCCCGATCAAGCCGTCGCCTGACCCGGCGGCCCACCCGGCCTAGCTATTGTTCGTGGCGCACGCCCACGATGCACCACTCGCACGGCGTTGCCCGAACATCGCCGCGCAAGTGGGCCTGCCTGAGTTCTTGGCCGTCCTGAGTTCTTGGAAGGTGGCGATATGGCCGGTGTGGACCCGCGGAATAGAATCGAGGTGGTACGTATGGTCAATCTGAGGAAATTGCCCCGCGCGGAGCTCGAGACCATGGCTTCGGCGGGGGAGCGGATTCTTGAATGCTACAGGGTGCTGAAAAAGAGCGGTTCCAACGTGGTTGCGGAGGTGCTTCGCGGCCAAGGCACGTTCTATGAGTTTGACCACTACCCAAAGGGTGACGTCTACGACTCCGAGACCCACGCGCAGTACTACTACCACTCCCATCGGAGCCGCGAACACGGCCACTTTCATACCTTTCTTAGGGAGAAGGGAATGCCCGAAGGATGCCACCCCGTGGCGCAATCCGAGGCCGACTTCATGAAGCAGCGTGACGACAAGCTCAGTCACCTGATCGCCATCTCCATGAATCGTGCCGGCTTCCCCATCGGCCTGTTCACCACCAACCGTTGGGTGACCGCCGACAACTGGTACAAGGCCAAGGACGCAATCAAGATGCTGGACCGTTTCGAGATGGACCTCGCTTGGCCGTCCTGGCCCGTCAACATTTGGATCACCGCCATGCTGCGTCTGTTCCGGCCTCAGATCGTGGAGTTGATACGAGAACGCGACGCCGCATTGGCGGATTGGCGGAAAAAACATCCCAAGAAGGACGCTTTCGAGGACCGGGATTGCGCCATCACATCGACTCGGAGAATCTCGGTCACGGCCCGGATCAAGCAGGTTGACAGGGCGTTGATGTCGGCTGGTGTCTGACCCGCCCTGATACGTCAAGGACGAATGGAGCGGATGTCGCCGGTTCGCCACTTCCATAAAGCCGTCGCCTGACCCGGCGTCGCCCGGCCCTGAACACGCTGCGAACACGGCCGAAAAATAGGTCTGATCGCAAGGCCTTAAAAAAAAGCTTGCGCGAGCGAACAAATCATGTACAACTGCTCGTGTTGCGTTGGCCTTAACCGTGTGGAATAAGGAGGGGGTACGATGACGAAGCCGGTGCTGCACGTGGTTGACAAGGACGGGACGGACAAGCAGAAAGCGCTCGAGGCGGCGCTCAGCCAGATCGAACGCGCCTTCGGCAAGGGCTCGGTGATGAAACTCGGCCAGCGCGCGCGCGCGTTCGAGGTCGACACCGTCCCGACCGGCTCGATCGGGCTCGACATCGCGCTCGGCATCGGCGGTCTGCCGCGCGGGCGCATCGTCGAGATCTACGGCCCCGAGGCCTCGGGCAAGACGACGCTGGCGCTGCACGCGGTCGCCGAGGCGCAGAAGCTGGGCGGAACCTGCGCCTTCGTCGACGCCGAGCACGGGCTCGATCCGAGCTACGCGGGCAGGCTTGGCGTCGACGTCGACGAGCTCCTGATCTCGCAGCCCGACACCGGCGAGCAGGCGCTCGAGATCTCCGATACGCTGGTGCGCTCGGGCGCCGTCGACGTCCTCGTCATCGACAGCGTCGCGGCCCTGGTGCCGCGCGCCGAGCTCGAGGGCGAGATGGGCGACGTCCACGTCGGGCTGCAGGCGCGGCTGATGAGCCAGGCGCTGCGCAAGCTTACCGGGTCGATCTCGCGCTCGCGCAGCATCGTCATCTTCATCAACCAGATTCGCATGAAGATCGGCGTGATGTTCGGCAATCCCGAGACCACGACGGGCGGCTTGGCGCTCAAGTTCTATGCCTCGGTCAGGCTCGACATCCGGCGCATCGGCGCGATCAAGGACCGCGATGAGATCGTCGGCAACCAGACCCGGGTGAAGGTGGTCAAGAACAAGCTCGCGCCGCCGTTCAAGAAGGTCGAGTTCGACATCATGTACGGCGAGGGCATCTCCAAGGCCGGCGAGCTGATCGACCTCGGGCTCGTGGCCGGCCTGGTCGAGAAGTCGGGATCGTGGTTCTCCTACGACAGTGAACGCATCGGCCAGGGGCGCGAGAACGCCAAGCAGTTCCTCAACGACAACCCGCACGTCGCCGCCGCGATCGAGAAGGCGATCCGCCACAACGCCGGGCTCGACGCCAAGGCGGCCGGTCCCGCCACCGAGGCTGGCACGCCGAACCCCACCGATTCGGCCCCCGCCGCCCTCGACGGCTGAGGGCGCGGCCCGCGGGGGACGTTCGACGCCGCGGTGCAAGGGTAACCGGCGCTAGGGGGAATGCGGCGCACGCGGCCGTGGCGATACGGCGGTCGCGTGCGCTGGCTTTCAGGTACCGGTTCCGCGGCTCGCGGGATGGACATTTCCCCCCGCGCTTCTGGGTTGTCGGTGTGGACAGCCGGGGCCGCGGCCTGTAAATAGCGTATCCCCGTTATCGTTTGGCGCCCTTGCGGCTCCGTAGGGGCGCACGCGGGGCGTGGCCACGTCTTTCCCCGTCCGGAACTTGGCTCATGCAGACCGCGAACGACATCCGCACGGCGTTTCTCGAGTACTTCCGCAAGCACGGCCACGAGGTCGTCGCCTCGAGCCCGCTGGTCCCCCACGCCGCAAACGTCCGGTTCGCTACCAGGAAGGCCGGCGCAAGCAGCAGCACGACGCCCCGCCCGTCGGAAAGACGTCGGCCGAGCAGGTAGGTCAGCACGAGCACGCCCAACGAACACGCCACGGTGATCACCCGTGAACTCGTCTCCGGCGCGATGCCCAGCTTCATCAGCCCACCGCAGAGGAGGATCCACAGGAAGTCAACGTAGCCCTCCACCCTCTCCCCGACGTTGTAGACCAGGCCGTCCCCGCGGGCCAGGTTCCGCATGTAACGGAAGTTGATGTAGGCGTCGTCGCTCAGGAAATTGTAGTGGTGGATGTGGAACAACAGCGCCACGCCCATCAGGCCCAAGGCACCCATCAACAGAAGCTCTGTGCGCCGCGCGTTCATCCGACCACCGTCAAGCTGACGTTACTGGCTGACCCGGATCAGATCCTGCCCCAGTCTCAGATGTCGTGGCGCTCGAGCGGAGACCGATGACATCAAGCCACGGAGCCCCTGGAGCTGCTGGGCCCTCCGGAAGCCAGTGGGAGACGATCGTGGAGACGGCCAAGGAGTTCATGGCCAAGCGTCAGGGTTCGGCGCAGGCGGAGATGGCGGCAGGCGGGAGCTGAATGGCCAACCCGCCCACGACGCTGCTCATCGCCTGCGGCGCGCTGGCCTGGGAAATCACCGAGTTGATTCGCGCCCACGGCTGGACGCAGATGTCGATCACCTGCCTGCCGGCGCATCTCCACAACAGGCCGGAGAAGATTCCCGAAGGCGTGCGCGAGAAGATTCACGCCGCACGCGGGCGTTACGACAACATCCTTGTGGTCTATGGCGACTGCGGCACTGGGGGCATGCTGGACGCCGTGCTCGCCGAGGAGGGTATCGAGCGCATCGCCGGCCCGCATTGCTATCAGTTCTACGCCGGCACCCGGGACTTCGAGGCGCTGATGGACGCCGAGCCTGGAACGTTCTTCCTGACCGACTACCTGGTTAAGCATTTCGACCTGCTGATGATCCAGGGCCTCGGCCTCGACCGTCATCCCGAATTGCTGGAGCAGTATTTCGGCAACTATCGGAAGCTCGTCTACCTGGCGCAGAGCGAGGACGACGCGCTCGAGAGCCGGGCCCGCGAGGCGGCCGAGCGTCTGGGGCTCGCCTACGAATACCGCTACACCGGCTACGGCGAGCTCGAGCAATTCATGACCAAGGCCGGCGAGGCCGGAAAGGCCC
>JADFMW010000104.1 GCA_022563655.1 Pseudomonadota bacterium | reverse complement strand
GGCGGGCCGCCCGCGGCGTCGAGAGCCTCAACCGTAGCGGCGGCTACGCTTTTCGGCTCTCTCCTGGCGGATCGATCCCGCCCGGCGCGATGACGGCCGCTTCCTGGTGAGAAATGCGGGCTAGCTAATCGTCGAGACGCTGCGGTAACAGGAGCCTCACGATCGTGCCCTTGCCGACAGCGCTCTCGATCGACACGTCGCCACCCGACTGCTTGACGAAGCCGTAGACCATGCTGAGCCCCAGGCCGGCGGCTTCGGCCCTGCCCCTGCTCGTGAAGAAGGGTTGGAACACGCGGTCCTTGATGTCGGGCGGAATACCGGCGCCGGTATCGCTGACGGCGATGGCGACGTAGCGCCCCGGCGGCATATCGTCGGCCAGCGCCGGGTTGTCTTTCGCGAGCTCGGCCTGGTCCGCCTCGATCGTCAATCGCCCACCTTGGAGCATGGCGTCCCTGGCGTTGCTCGCGAGGTGCCGGATGGCCGTCCCAAGCTGGTCTCGATCCAGTCGAGCGCTCCCGAGACCAGCGGCCACTGCAAGCGTGACCGTGATCGAGCCGCCAAGCTCCGCCTTCAGGTCGATCGTAAGCTGCGTCAGGAACTCGTTGAGATCGAATTCAGTGGGCCGCAGCGCTTGCCGGCGGGCAAAGCCGAGCAGGTTCTGGTTGATGTTCGCCGCGCGCATCACGGCCTTGAGCAAGTTGCCGGCGTACGCCGCGCGATCCGAGTCGGCCAGCCGGTCGTCCAGCAACAACTCGACACCGGCGTGGATCGCCGCGAGCGTGTTGTTGAAGTGATGGGCCACGCCGCCGGCGATCTGCGCCACGGCTTCCATTTTCTTCGCTTCCCGCAGCGCCTCTTCCGCCGCTTCCTTCGCCGCCACCAGCCGGCGCTTCTCGAAGCAACGATCCAACGTCGCGAAAAGCTCTTCCTCGCGCACGGGCTTCCTGATGTAATCGTAAGCGCCGCAGCGCAGCGCCCTGACGACCGTGTCGACGTCCTCGTACGCGGTCAACAGGATACAGACGAGCCCGGGGCGGCGTTCGGTCAGGGGCCGGATGAGGTCGACGCCGACGGTGGAGCCGAGGCGGAAATCGAGGATGGCGACTTGGGCCTCGAACGCCTCGATGATCTGTCGGGCTCGCAGGGCGCTATGGGCGATTCCGATATCGTACCCTTCCAGCTTCAAGAGAGTCGAGAGACTCTCGGCGAAGTATCGGTCGTCGTCGACGACCAGCACGCGCCGGTTCGTCTCGGGCCATGATTGCGCCTGCTCGGCGAGCATCATGCCGCCCGCGCCTTCCCGTCGTCGAGGGGAAGCCACAGGCGAACCCGCGTGCCGAGGCCCGCCTCGCTTTCGACCTCGATCGCGCCGTCGTGCTGCTCCATGACCCGCTGCACCAGCGGCAAGCCGAGCCCGACGCCGAAGCTCCTGGTGCTGTAGAGCGGCTCGAAGATGCGCTCGAGGTTGGGCTCCGGAATGCCCGGGCCGTTGTCGGCGATGACGATTTCCAATCGGCCGCCCGCGCCGCGGGTGGCGACCGAGAGCACGTGATCCTTGGGGACGCCTCCGTCCTCGGCCTCCGCCACCATCGCCTGAGCCGCGTTATCGAGCACGTTGAGCAGCGCGCGGCGGAGGCGGTCGCGGTCGATCGCCACCTCGGCGTCGAAGTCGAGCTCGCGGCGCACCTCGACGCCTGGCGGCGCGTCATACTCGTCGAGCAGGTGGCCGAGCCAGCCATCGATGATCGTGGGCTCTCGCCTGAGCGGTCGCAGGCGCGAGTAGTCGAGCAGTTCGCCGACGATGTTGTCGCAGCGCGTGATGCTGCGATCGACGATCGCGACCGAGTCCTCGAGCAGCGGGTTTGCTGGCCGTGTCAGTTTCTTGATCGCGGCGATCGAGGCGCGCATCGCGCCCAAGGGGTTGCGCAGCTCGTGGCTGACGGTGGCCGTGAGCTGCCCCAGCGTGGTCAGCCGCTCGTTGCGCAGCAGCTCGTCCTGCGCCGCGCGCAGTTCCGTCGTGCGCTCCTCGACCAGTTGTTCGAGATCTTCGCGGAGCCGTTCCTCGTGCCGTTTCCGTTCCGTGATGTCCGAGCCAACGCCTCGATAGCCCGCGAAGTTTCCGTGCGCATCGAACACGGGCTTGCCGCTTAGCAGGAAATAGCTGACCTCGCCGTCGGGGCGAACCCACTTGTGTTCGAAGTTGCGAAAGGTCTGCCGCGTTTCAAGAAGCCGGTTGAAATGCTGCCAATGCTCGACCTCGTGTGCGTCCAGCTTGGGCAGAACGCGGGCATAGAGTTCCGGATGTGTGTGGCCAATGACGCCTTCGGCTGGCACACCCGAATAATGCTGATGAGATAAGGATATAAAGCTATAGCGCAGGTCGGAATCCATTTCCCAACACCAGTCGGTCGCCCCCTCGGCGAAATCCTTGAAGCGCGCCTCGCTCGCGCGCAGCCCCTCGTATGAGTTCGCCAGGTCGGCGCACATGTCGTTGATCGCCGTCACGACCTGGTCGAGCTCGTCGGCCCGCCGGCCCGCATTCACCTTAGCGATCGAGGACCAGGGGTTGTTGCGCGCGACCGGGCACAAACCCGCGAGCGAAGGCCGCGATGCGTTCGAGGTGCCGGGTTACGACGCCTTGAAAGACAACGAGGATAAATATGGCCACAGAGAAAGTCTTAACACCGTTGCTCGCCAGAATTATCCACACCTTCTCAAATAGTCGGCCGTACACTCCGTCCAGATCCGCCACGACCCGCAAAACACCCAGATTTATTTCCCTGTCGCCATACAGATAGACCATATCGTAATTCTCGGTGATTATGTTCTTGTCCGACAATGTTCCGGCAAACACCAATTCCTCGTCATTACTTATAACGCTAATATATTCGATGTCTCTGAGGCGGAGCACGCCGTTCAACAAAACAGTCAGTTGTTCTTCGTCGAAGGCCCAGAGGCTGTTCCTTATGCTGTCCAGATAGCTACTTTCTACTTGTTCCATTTGTGAATGCACGAAGTTTATATCTCTCTTGTAGTCTATATAAAGCTGGATACCGGTCGTGATCAAGGTGATGCACGAGCTGAACACGACGATGTACGTGATCAGCCGTCGGGCTACCCGAGGATTTCGGCCGATACCGAAGCTCATGACGCCCATCGTCTAGTCCGAGACTAGTTGACCCAAGACTTGTTCGAAGATGCGATCATACGTTCCGTCTCGTTTCATCGCTCGCAACTCGGCGCTGGCGCGGCGAACGAGGTCCCTGTGCTTCTTGTGCAGGTACCAATAGGACTTCTTTGTAGCCAAGGGTGGTTCGACTATCCGGACGCCTTCGATGTCAAGCTCCCTGATCGAGTGTAGACCGGCCCACCGCATGTAAACGACGACGTCGACGCGGCCGGCATCCAGCATTTTGAATAGCTGCCGTACCGTTTTTACCTTAGTCAGTGACTTGCTCCCCTTGATGTTCCACTCGAGAATCTTCCAGCCGGTGATGATCCCGACGTTGTACGGTTTGAGGCTGTCCCACCCCGAGATCTCGATGTCCCTCCGGCGCGAGAAGGCCACGAACTCCGACAACCGGATGCTTTCCTCGAACTGCACGAGGTTGGGGTATTTTTCGGTCATCCCCCCGATACGCCCAAACACCCCGTCCTCGATGCCCGCGTTGGCGTTCGCCAGCACGCGTTCCGACGGCAGAGGAATGATGCGGAGCCCTATTCCGAGTCGCCGGTACATCTCCGTCGCGAGGAGGTCCTCGAACCCGGTCCGCTCGCGCGTTGAATACGGCGGCAAATCCTCGGAGGCGATGGACAGCGAAGCCGGCGATTGGGCCGATACCGGCTGCGGCCCGGCAAGGACGCCGAACAACGCCAGGAGCGATCCGAACGCCAGCCGTGTCAGGACCGCCGTCATCCGCTCGGCCTCCGGCGTTGGCTTCGTGCCTTTGAGATATCCCGCCGCGCGCACGAGCCGTGGGCATGCATCAGATGCGGCGCGAACGATGTCAGGCTGCATGTTTTAACCTCCGCCTGTCGGCCTGGCGCGCCGCGGCAGCGGCGGGCGCCAGCGCCGCGTGAACCGAACTTCGGACAAGCGCACGCGTCAAGAGAGCCGACCGAGCCCTCCGAGCGCGCTCAATGTTTACCCATGCAATCGGGAACGGCATACGGCAGCAGCCGATACATCGGCCGGCACATCGGCGCACACCGTGCAAGCGAGAGGTTCCGGCGAGCGGGCGGGTGCTCCCGCCACCAGCATTCGTCTGATCGGTTCCCATCTTCCCCCGAGTGGCCGGATTTTCCGTGCCGTCTCTCCGACTCGCCGCCGCCGCCGGACAGTTAAGATTGTGTAACAATTTGATTAACAAGAGGTTAAAGGCGCCGGGTTCGGCGCGGTGAATCCCGGCCGATCGTTTCGAAGCGGCGCCGGCGCGGCTCGGGCCGCGGGGCGCTGGACACGTCGCGGCGGCCGTGCTGGTATCGCGCCCCGAAACCCGGCCGTGCGGGGCGGCTGACCGGATCTCCCGCCCGGCGTCGCCGGAACTGCGCTGGCCACACGCGACGCCGAAATGAAGCCCGTCTTCGCCGTACTCCTCGTTTGCGCCGCGCTCGCGGCATGGGGCGCGGCCGCGTGGGCGGGGAGCCCCCCGGTCGGCGAGCGCTTCGAGGTCCGCGTCGGCGACCTGCCGCCGCCCTATGCGTCGCCGAGCGCGACCAACTCGCCCAAGCGCATCGAGCGGCCCGCCGGCGCGACGCTCGACGTGCCCGAGGGGTTCCGCGTCAACATCTTCGCCTCGGGGCTCGCCCATCCCCGGTGGATGACCGTGGCGGCCAACGGCGACGTGCTGCTGGCCCAGCCCAGGGCCGGCGAGGTGACGCTGTTGCGCGACGCCGACGGCGACGGCGTGGCCGAGCGCCGCGAAGTCTTCGCCGGCGGCCTCGACCGCCCGCACGGCCTGGCGATCGAGGGCGGCCATCTCTACGTCGCCGACCTCAACCGCGTCTGGCGCTACCGCTACCAGCCGGGACAGACCCGCGCCGCCGGCGCGCCCGAGCCGGTGACGCCGCCCGGCGCGCTCGGCTCGGGCGGCGGGCACCGGACGCGCAACCTGGTGTTCAGCCGCGACGGCGGCCGCTTCTTCGTCGCCATCGGCTCGCGCGGCAACATCGGCGAGGAGGCGGCGCCGCGCGCCACGGTGCAGGTGTTCGACGCCGACGGCAGCCGCCAGCGCACCTTCGCCTCCGGCCTGCGCAATCCGGTGGGCATCGCGTTCTACCCCGGCAGCGGCGACCTCTACGTCGTCGTCAACGAGCGCGACGGCCTCGGCGACGAGCTGGTGCCGGACTATCTGACGCGCGTCGAGGACGGCGACTTCTTCGGCTGGCCCTACGCCTATCTCGGCGCCAATCCGCAGCCCGGTTTCGCCGAGCGCCGCCCCGACCTGGTCGAGCGCAGCAAGACCCCGGACGTGCTGTTCCGCGCGCACTCGGCGCCCATCGGCCTGGTGTTCTACGACGCCGACCAGTTCCCCGAAGCGTACCGGGGCGACGCCTTCGTCGCCTTCCGCGGCTCGTGGAACGCGGGGCGGCCCACCGGCTACATGATCGTGCGCGTGCCGTTCGCGAACGGGCGGCCACTCGGCCACTACGAGGTCTTCGCCACCGGGTTCTGGGCGGCGGGCGAGCGCCGCGCCCGGGTCTGGGGCCGCCCGGCCGGCCTCGCCGTCGCCGCCGACGGCAGCCTCTTGATCGCCGACGACACCGGCGGCGTCGTCTGGCGGGTGAGCTACGGGGGTTGAAAAAAGGCGCAGTCCGCTTTTTCGTTAGGACTGCGGCCGCTTAAGCCGCTGCGCCCGCTGGGCGCACCCGTTGCACGATCTCCTCGCCGCGGTCGCGCTCGACGATCGCGATCTCGTACTGGCTTTGCAGGTCGAGCCAAAACTTTCCGCTGTTGCCGAAGTATCGGCCGAGACGCACCGCGGTATCGGCGCTGATGCCGCGGCGCCCGTTCAGGATGTCGGTGATCCGGCCCGACGGCACGCCGATGTCGAGGGCGAGCCGGTTGGCGCTCAGCTTGCGGGCCTTAAGTTCACGCTGGAGCAAGCGACCCGGATGCGAGATTGGGGGCATGTAGTTCATCCTTTGTGGTAGTCGGTAATCTCGACGTTGTAGGCGTCACCCTTGCGGAACTCGAAGCAAATCCGCCATGGTCCGTTGATCGTCATGGCCCAGTGGCCTTTGCGATCGCCTTTCAGTTTATGCAAACCGACGCTCGCAAGGGGGCTGAGATCGTTCAGCGACTTGGCGACATTCAAGGCCAGGAGGAGATCCACGGCGGCCTCAAAATCCACGCCGCGAAACCGATTCGGCCGTTCGCCCTCCCAGACTTTGCGGCTTGCCGCGTTCCGCCACGATTTGATCACGGCAAAAACATACTACGCTCACCGGTGAAGGACAAGTTTCGCTCGCGGGTCGTGATCCGTTCGAGCCGCACCTGGACGCGCGGGCGAGAGCGGGGATTTGCAGCACTGCGGCAGCCTCGTCGCGTCTTGTATCCGCACTGCTTGCACGATAGCCTGCGGGGCGCCGTCCGAAAACGCCGGGGCGGGTCGTCGATAAGGGAAAATTTGGGAGGACGGTTACATGGCCGATCCGATTCTGTACGGTCCAGCCTACAGCACCTACGTGCGCGCCGTGCGCCTCGCCCTCGAGGAGAAGGGCGTCCCGTACCGGCTCGAGGAGGTCGATATCCTCAGCGACGCCCACACCTTGCCCGAGCACGTTGCGCGGCACCCCTTCGCCAAGGTGCCCGCGTTCGAGCACGACGGCTTCAAGCTCTACGAGACGCGCGCGATCACGCGCTATGTCGACGGCGCCTTCGACGGACCCGATCTCCAGCCCGCCGATGCGCGCGGGCGGGCGCGAATGGATCAGATCATTTCGATCATCGACGCGTACGCTTACGCGCCCATCATCGGGCAGATCGTGATCCAGCGCCTGGTCGTGCCGCTGCAGGGCGGCGCGTCCGACGAAGCCGCGATCGAGGGCGCCGTGCCGATGGCGCAAACCTGCGTCGACGCGATTGAAGGCCTGTTGAGCGACGATCTCTACATGACCGGCGACTCGATCAGCCTGGCCGATCTCCACGTGATCCCGGTGTTCGACTACTGCAGGCAGACGCCCGAAGGAGAGAAACTGCTCGCCAACGCACCCAAGCTCGGGCGCTGGTGGGCGGCGGTCGGCGAGCGCGAGAGCGTCGCGAAAACCGCGCCCTCGTTGGGTTGAGGAGCGCTCTCCGGGAGGCCCGGAACAAGGGGTTGCCGCGAAAGCCGCAGCGCTGAGCGTTTAGACCCGGAGGACGAATTTGCGTTTCCCTCGGTGCGCTAAGCGCTCGATCATTGCCGCGAACTAATCATCTGTATGGCAAAAAGACAACAGGGTCAGGACAATGCCTCAGGTAAGTCTTGGAGAAATTATCTAGAAAGATTATTTTCTCCGTTGACTAGTTTCGTCTAATAGCTTTATCATCAATGTTATCTTGACTTATTTATTTTGGTATAATTTATTTTTTGTCTGCCTCTCTAATCTCTTCTAAAGAAATATCTTCTGCGAGTTTCATAGTGGTGGATTTTTGCTCCGGTGACTCGGCCCCAGTGGATTCTTGATGCACGAGTAGTTTTGGTTGGGGCGCGAGAAGTTGACGCGGGTTATATGTTGTCCGACTCTGAATTTCAGGTATTGTAGCCCCAGATTCAATAAACTGAGAGATGCCTTCGATGATACATCTTTCGAGAATTTTTGCTTGTTCCGGGCCAAGTTTTCTCTTCTTCTTTTTTATTTCTTCTAGTATAGGGAGAGATTTGGCTACAATTTCAATTCTTTTGTCTACCTGTAGTTCCTGATAAAACACTACCCTATCCCACATAGACACGATAATTTCTTTTACGCGATTCATGCTTTTTGCCAAACCCAAAAAATAGAACACTTTATCACTTCCAGAGTCACAAGCAATAACCGCCAAATCGTCGTTTGGTGAACCTTCAAGTATTGATGCTGCTTTATATATATCTTGTATACTATTCAGTATTGCGATTAAGCGTGCCGGGCTAGAGATGTCACGTTTTTCTTCAATAACAATTACCTCAAGGGTGTCTTGTTTTTTATTTTTATTTTTCTCTTCATCTTCCTCGATCTTCCTACGAGCTAAACTTAGATCTTCTGGTTCCAGTAGGGTAATAATATCTGGAAGGCTATCTTCGAAAAACTTTATTTTATTATTCGCTTCCCAGATATTATTTGCCCCTTCCGGTGACGGATCCGAAGTGATCCCGAGAATTGGAATCCACCACGAGGTTTGTGCTAAACAGGAAAGGCTATAAACTTCAGCAATTTTTAGCTCGGTTGGGCCAAACTTGTTTGCATAGGCAAGATAATCCTTAAAGAATCCGAGTACCTTGTCAGGTACGATATCAATTTTACCGCCTGGCTGGATTGCCTTCTGCATCTCTCGGATTGCTTGAGACAGGCCGCTTTGCCTCAATGCCTTCGCTACCTCGGTATGGGCCTTAACTATTTCGCTTCGACGCACTTTCTGTCTCCTTCCTAAACCTGCGCGGGAAAAGGGGTGATTGGACCAACAATTACCACATTTCGTTGCGTCGTGAAACTCGGATGAACATGTGACGATCGCGTTCGCGTGCGACCGTAAGCTGGGAGAGGTTCAGAGGGCAAAGAAACTTCGCCGATCGCCGAGACCTGCGATGAGGATTCGCGCCGTCAGCTCCCCGGCGCGCCGTCGCCGGGCGGGCGCGCCGGCGCGACGCCGATCATGGCGTCACGGTTCACCAGCCCGGCGAGCTCGGCCTCGCTCATGCCCTCGGTGCCGGCGGGGCGCAGGGGCAGCACCAGATAGCGCAGCTCGGCGGTCGAATCGTGGACGCGGACGTCGACCTCGGGCGCGATCTCGGTGCCGAACTCGGCCAGTATTGCGCGCGGCTCGCGCACGGCGCGCGACCGGTACGCCGTGCTCTTGTACCAGGCCG